>JBDRNX010000031.1:0-102134 GCA_043810595.1 archaeon | reverse complement strand
ATAACTCTGGATTTGAGCAATAGTTTTATGTCTACCGGTCTGGATGTGAGTTATTTCAATGGCTTTGTTAATTTTACTTACAACTGTAAAGCTTCTGATGACCAAGGTGCTGAGAACATAAGTTCAAACGTTTCTTTCCTCAACCCTCTAATGAGCCTCAAGGGTACTGCATTCAACAGCAGCTATGCAGCAGCTGACGGTGCGAACGTCACAATATCAGAGTTTGTAATGCCCCAAGGCAACAACCCTCCCACCACAAACATCCTTGCTTCAACACTTACGAATGCCAGTGGTTATTATGCATTTTTTATCAATTACAGCTATTCTGACGGCACTGTCATCAATCCACTTCAGATAGCTGTTAAGATCAACGGGAGTGATGGTAACGCCACAGAGGTAGGCCCCACACTTCCTCCGCTACCTGCCACGGCGGTTATGCAGTTCTTTGCCAATGGGACACTCTACACCCAACCAGCTGCCACACTTAGGATTTCCGCTTCTCATGTAAGTACAGAGGATGGGTCCAATAATGACGAGTTCAACTATGAGGTTACCGACCTGGGTATAGGAGTAGGTCTGTGGAACAGCATAAATGCAAACGTTACCTCTCCCTATGATATTGTTGTGCCAAGGGACAGAAATTACACCATAAGCTGGATGAGAGGACCTGTGGGTTTTGGGATAGAAGCTACACCCCCACTTTCTACTGTTGTTAACAACATCTCAAGCTACAGCAATACAAATTATGTTATCGAGATTAACAAAACACTATCTTTTGATAATTACATACTGTCTGGCAATATTACTTTAAGCAGCCCTGTTAATGAGGCAAACTGCACTAACATGATAATGAGGCTTACCCCAGGCAGCGGAAATTTTGTACCTCCTGGCAGCAGCATTAACGGCTTGGAGTGGAACATAACAAACCTCACAGGGGGTGTTGTTGGTGTTACAGGACCCCACTTTGAGTACCACGCTACTTTGATGGGAGCTTCCGATGGCATTAACTATGTTATAGAGTGGTACTGCAGCAACGAAACAGCTGCTTCCTATGGAGCTATAAGCAAGGTTCAGATGAACGCGTCTGATGGGACTATGCACATAACCCCTGGTGTGCTTGCAGGGGAATACGATAACAGTGGTAATTACATGACCAACACCGTCAACACCTCGACCAAGTGCATACAGTTTTATGACCTAACTGATCCTAGCAACCCATCAACTACAATCAACAATCTTAATATTAACTTGGAAGTTACCGACAGCAGCTTCGGAACATTAATGTATGTTGCCCAAGTGAGCAGCGGTGCAGCTCTAAACTGGACATTCCTAAACAGCAGCACAGTAAAAGTCAGAATTTTCAGCCCACAATTCCCACCTTACAGGACATCGATAGACCTGGGCAAGGAATATTGCGGTCCTGATGCAAACATATCACTAAAACCATTCAACATGGAAACTGTTGACAGCAGTGGAGCTAAGCAGGCCTTCAGTTCCACCTCTTTGAGAATGAGGTTCCTGAGAAACAGCGCAGCATGTAATGTTGTTTCGCCTGATGACGGTTGCGTAATAGGGGACACACTAGATCCAAACACATTTAACCCACTGGCAGCGATGATGAGTGGAAAAACAAATCTGATGATTGACTTAAACGGGGGGAATGGAACAACCTTATATTTCATAAACGTGGACATGATGTCATCAGGACCCCCTGATGCTATATTAAGCGAGAACGCCAGCTTAAGCAACATAGGTTCGTCAATGGATGAGCTGTGGCAGTTCGGTAGCTTTGCACCCGACATCTACGATTATGTTTTGGTTGCTATACCATACAACGATAGCCAGGTCAATGAGGCATGGACATTCACAACAAAAATACCTGCATTGTACGACGAGAACTGGAACATGGTATGGAACACGACAGACAACGGAACAGACTTCAACGAGATAAGTGGGAACTACTCAGACTATGCAGACTACCCCAGCACATGGTTCACTGGAATGAGCTGCAGCAAAACAGACAGCACATTCGCATCCTCTTCATGTTATGTGAATATATCAGAAAACAAATTCTGGCTGAAACTGCCGCACTTCTCAGGAGTTGGACCAAACCTACAAGGGAGTACACCAACAACAGCAAGCAGTGGAGGAAGCGGTGGAAGTAGCATAGCTGGCACAGGGGGGCTGTATATAGACATATCACTGGGAAAAACCCTAGAACTCCAGGAAGGGGATAGGGCAAGCTTTGTTGCAGCAAGGGAGGATCATACTATACTTGTAACGCAGGTTGCAATAGACCATGTAACTTTTGAAATAAGCTCTTCACCATTAATAGTGGTGGTTAACTTAGGTGAAACAAAAGAAGCTGATGTAAACAGCGACGGGGTAAACGACATGACAATAACCGTGAAAAACATAGACATCGAACACAAAACAGCAGAAGTCTACATCAAGGAAATAGAGGAAGTAATCACACCAACAGGAGAGGTTGTACAAGAACCAGAAGAACAACCCACAGAAGAAGTTAAACAACCTCCCATACTCATACCAGAAGAAGGATTTGAATCAAAGCCCAAATGGGTACAAAACTTCATAATATTCGTAATACTACTAGCAATATTCATGGCAGTGACATACATAGTATACAAGAAAAAACGAAGAAGTTAATTCTTAACAAGGCTGAAATAAATTTCAAATTCTCTGCCCTTAATTGTAACACTCTGACCGTGATGCGGGCTCCTCGGCTTTTCAAAAGAAATGGTCTTAGCCCCAACCTTCTTCTGAACCTCTTTCTTGAACTTACTCAAATCATAAGAAGAAACTACGGACAACTCGATCAAGTCCTGCTTCTTCAAATTAGCCTTCTTCCTCATCTCCTGAATCCTTCTTGTGATTTCCCTCGAGAAACCTTCAGCCTCTAACTCAGGTGTAAGTTCAGTATCAAGGGCGACGCTAAAGTTCCCCTTATCAACACGAACAGCCTTAACGTTAAGCTGGAACATCAGAACATCCTTCAAGTTGTTAACTGCTTCAACACCAGCATCGTCTGCAGTGACCAACAACTTCTTCAAAGGCCACCTCACACCTAATTGCGCTTTCTCACGCTGAGCCAAGGCCTCCTGGATTATTGTTTTAACAAACTCCATCTGTTCTTCCAACTTTTTATTAATCATTTTCTTGTCTGCCTTAGGCCATTCCTGAAGATGGACACTCTCCTTATCCAACTTGAATTTTTCTTTCAACTCCTGATAACACTTCTCTGTTATGAAAGGAGCAATAGGAGATAGCAACTTCAGAGTTTCAAGATAAACGTTGTAAGTTGCATACAAAACCTGAGCCTTTTCCTTTTCAGAACCCGTAGAAGCCTTCTCACGGACCATCTGGATGTAAGTCCTGCTCAAGTCAAGGAACAACTTCTCAACTAGTTGCGGTGTTTCATTAAGCCTGTACGCATCAAAAAGCTTCGTGACCTCATCTATGGTTGAATTCAACCTTGAGAGAATGTACTTCTCCTCAACACCAAAAGTCCTGACTTTTAAAGTCTTAGGATTCCTATCCATGAAATCAGACTGGGACCTTATGAAATTGAGAATGTTCCAGAAAATTTCGAGGTTCTTGTGCTTAAGCTTGGTGTCCTCAAAATTGTAATTCAAATCAAGACCTGGACTGGCACCGGAAATCGTGTAAAAGCGAAGCGTGTCAGCCCCATATTTGTCAATGACCTCATAAGGAGAGATAATATTCTTCAAAGACTTAGACATCTTCCTGCCGTGAGCGTCGTTAACAAAGCCATGCATGTAAACAGCCTTGTAAGGAGGCTTCTTGAAAGAAACCATGCTCAAACAAATCATAGAGTTGAACCAGCCACGAATCTGATCCTTGCCTTCTAAAATCAAATCTGCAGGCCAAAATCTCTTGAAAGTATCCTTCTCAGACGGGTATTTCAGAGGAGCCCAAGAAGCAGCACCAGAATCAAGCCAAACATCAAGCACATCCTCAACGCGATGCATGTGAGAATTGCACTTAGGACAATCTATTATTACCTCATCGACAAAAGGTCTGTGCAAATCCCCAACATCCTTCTTGCCAAGCTGCTCAAGCTCAGCCTTAGACTCCACCAAAATGAAATTATTACACTTAGGGTTGGAACACACCCATATAGGAAGAGGGATACCCCAAAATCTTTGCCTTGAAATACACCAATCCTGCAGGTTAGACAACCAAGAATCAAACCACCTTGAGCCGCCCCAGTCAGGCACCCAGTAAATCTTCTTATTAGCATCCCGCATCTTCTCCTTCAACTTCTCAACAGCGAGGAACCACTGCTCTGTTGTACGGAAAACAACATCAGAGTTGCAGCGCCAACACTTAGCATACTCGTGAGAGATATCAGTTATGGCAATGATGAGACCTTTCTTCTCAAGCGCATCAATGAACCTTGAATCGTCAACCCTTGCCTTCATGCCAGAAAACTTACCCATGTTCTGACTGAAAGTACCATGCTCATCGAGCTCGTTGTAAGGAGGAAGCTTATTCTGCCTACCAATCTCAAAATCCTCTGGACCGCAACCGGGCGCACAGTGCACAAGACCAGAACCAGAGCTAAGGTCAACATACTTATCAGACATCAAAACGGTGTAAGCCTTCTTGCTCTTCTTGTCAAGCTCATGATGATAAGGCAGGTCTTCATAAAAAGGAGTCCTGTACTTCAAACCTTCAAGCTTTTTACCCTTGAACTCTTCTATTACCTTGAACTTCTTGCCAGCAACGGCAGTTATGACAGCGCCTGCAAGACCTTTTGCAAGAATCCAGGTCTCGTCAGTGTCTTCAATCTTTGCCTTGACATAATCAAAATCGGGATGAGCCATGACAGCGAGATTAAACGGCAGGGTCCAAGAAGTTGTTGTCCAAATTATCATGAAAGTATTCTTATGCTTAACCACAGGAAACTTAACAAAAATCGATTTGTCATTTATCGTTTCGTAATTAAGCTCGTGCTTTGCAAGGGCAGTAGCACACCTAGGACACCAAGTCATAGTCTTCAAGCCCTTGTACAAGTAACCATTTTCGTGAGCTTTCTTAAGAGCCCACCAAGCACCCTCAATGTACTCATTCTTGATAGTCATGTAAGGATCATCCCAATCCATCCAGATACCAATACGCTTGAAATCGTTAATCATGGGATGCATCTCAGCAATCGAGAAATTCCTACATTCTTCAATGAACTTAGCCAAGCCAAGAGTACTTATCACTTCCTTCTTATCCTTTATACCGAGCTTCTTCTCAACAGCAACCTCAATAGGAAGGCCGTGCATGTCAAAACCGGGCTGGTCCCAAACATCAAAGCCCCTCATCCTCTTATAACGGATTATGGAATCACGCAAAGCCTTACCCCATGCATGGCCCACGTGAATCTTGCCAGAAGTGTAGGGCGGCCCGTCCAAGTAGTAGAACTTCTTCTTACCATCATTCTTAGCCTTAGCCTTCTCGTAAATTCTGCTCTTTTCCCAGAAAGCCAAGACTTCCTCCTCAGACTTCCTAAAATCATACATAAAAATAAAAGCAGATGAAAAACGTTTAAAAACCTTTCCAAACCCAAAAGAAAAGTTTAAATAGTCCGCCAGTCAGAAAAGGGGGTAAGAATTGTGCTTTTTCTAAGTACAATTTATATAAAATATATATAGGAGTGAGATAGCAAAATGATGCAAAGAAAAGGAAATAGATTTGGGGCTAGACAGAGCTTTGCCCCTATAAAAGTCGGAGAAGAAATAGACGTTTTGATAGAAGCCGTAGGTGAGAAAGGTGACGGAATGGCAAAGGTCAAAGGATTTGTCATATTCGTACCAAACACCAAAGAAGGGGACAGCGTAAGGATAAAGATTACAAGAGTTCTGAAGAACGTGGGCTTTGCAGAAGTTCTTGGTGCCGCTCAAGGAACACCTGAATCAAGCGAAGAAAAACCCAAGGAAAAGGATGAAGAATCAGAAGAAGATATGGTTGAAGATGAGGGAACGGATGAGGAATCCTACGAGGATTCAGAGGAATTCTAATCCTCCCTTTTTCATTTTTAATTCTTTTAAAAGTTGTTTTGTAAAATATTAATTGCATTATATATTTAGCCGTAAGCCGTGCACGTAAGTTTTATAAAGAAAAATCAAGACTTAGCGTTCTAAGATGGACCGAAGCCAAAGCATCTGGACAGAAAAATACAGGCCAAAAAACTTCGAGGAATTCAAGGGCCAAGAAAGGATAGTAGAAAGAGTAAAGGCGATGGCCAAGCAAAAAAACATAAGCAACTTCTTATTTACAGGCCCGGCGGGAGTGGGAAAATCAACCCTGGCGTTAATAATAGCAAGAGAGTTATTTGGAGAAACATTCAGGCAGAACTTTTTAGAGCTTAACGCGTCTGATGAACGTGGCATAGATGTTGTAAGAAGCACGATAAAAGACTTTGCAAGGACAAAGGCAGTTGGCAACGTACCTTTCAAAATAATATTCCTGGATGAATGTGACAGCTTAACAAAAGAAGCCCAACAAGCACTAAGGAGAACCATGGAAAACTTCACAAACTCAACAAGGTTTGTACTCAGCTGCAACTACTCAAGCAAGATCATAGACCCGATACAATCAAGATGCACCATATTCAGATTCAAACCACTAGGAAAAGAACACATAAAAGAGATAATAGAAGAGATAGCAAAACACGAAAAGATAAAAGTAGACAAAAAAGCAACGGACGCACTCTACGAGGTATCAAACGGAGACGTAAGAAGGATGGAAAACATACTGCAAAGCTGCGCAGCGATGAGCAAAGAAGTAAACGAAGAGCTGATATACCACCTCGTGAGCGCAGCCAGACCAAAAGAAGTCAAAGAGGTGCTAGAAACAGCACTAAAAGGGGATTTCATAAAAGCAAGAGACAAGCTACTTGATGTAATGTTAAATTATGGGTTATCAGGACTTGACATAATAAAACAGATACAGAGAGAGATCTGGAACCTGAACATAGAAGACGAAAGAAAAGTAAGATTGGTGGACAAGTGCGGTGAGATAGAATTCAGGATGGTTGAAGGATCAGACGAATTTGTGCAGCTTGAAGCGCTGCTGGCTAACTTCATGACAAAATGATGAACTTCTTTAGAAACCTCTTCAGGAAAAAAGAAGAGGAAGTAAAGCTAGAAGAACTAGAAAACTGGATAGCTATTAATGTAAAAACAGAAGACATTAAAGAAGAACTGCAAAAAATACAAAACATCAGGGAACAACTCAAACAAAACCTCAAAAAACTTGAAGAAGTAGAGATAAAAGACCAGGTGCCACAAAAAGCAAAAGACGTTGTAAAGGGGAACGTACCAGCTTATGTAAGAGCAGTAGAGGTATTCCTGGAAAAAACAAACATCCCAGAAGAAAAAAACACGGAAAAAATAATCGAATTCTATGAAAATATTCAAAGAGAACTGGACAACCTGGGAAAGAGAACCGCAAGGAATTTTGCAATAATGCAAACGCTCATAGGAAAGGAACTGGCAGAGACGGCAAAGAACATAAAAGAAATAGACAAAACCACAAAAACCCTCATGAAAAAGGCACAGAAATTCAAAAAAATAGAAGGAATAAAAAAACACATCAAAAGGATAGAGAAAGCAAGAAAAAACAAGGAAGAATATGAAAGGTTAAGAGAAGAATACAAAAAGGAAAAAGAGAAACTGGCAAAGGAAAAGAAAGAGGCAGAAAAAGAAATCAAAAAACTGGAAGAAGGCAGGGAAGCAAAAGAACTGCAACAACTAAAAAAACAACTAGAAGAAATAGAACACAAGAAAAAAGAACTAGACAACGAACTACTAAACTTATTCTCACCGCTTGAAAAAGCATTCAAGAGGTACAACAACCTGTTCTACATAAAAAAGGTGGAAGAATACATACAAAATGCAGCAGGAACGCTGAAACAAGACAAAGAACTTGAAGTAATAAAATATCTCAACGATATAAAAAAGATGATAGTAGAAGGGAAAATAGATCTAAAAGAGGACAAAAAGAAAAAAGCACTTGAATCATGGGAAAAACTGAACGAGGAATACCTCACGAAATTCATAAAAGAACACGAAGAACTTGACAAGGAGAAAGAAAACACAGAGCAGAGAGTAAGAGAAAACAAATACGAACAGGAAAAACAAGAACTGCATAACAAAATCACAGAAAAAGATAAAAGAATAGAGGAAATAGAAAGGGAATTGGGAAAAATAAAAGAAGAAAACATAAAAGAATATGTAAAGGAAATAGAAAAAGAACTTAAAGAACTGGGTTATGAGGTAAGGATACATGCTGTGGACTGAAAAATACAAACCGAAAAGCCTGAAAGAACTTTATGGGCATAACAAGGCAGTAGAGGAAGTAAAAAGTTTTGTCTTGCAGAAAAAGAAAGGCGCACTACTAATATATGGTGGGACGGGAAACGGAAAGACAAGTGCAGTACATGCTCTAGCAAGAGAACTCGATTATGAGTTACTCGAAGTGAACGCATCAGACACCAGGAACAAGGCAAACATAGAAAGCATACTGGGGATATCATCAAAACAGATGAGCCTATTCAAAAAAAGCAAGATAATACTCGTTGACGAGGTTGACGGAATAACAGGACAAGAAGACAGGGGAGGAGTGCAGGCCCTGGTAAAGGTGATAGAAGAGACGAAAGTACCAATCATAATAATAAGCAACGAGCCTTTCTCACAAAAACTAGCACCGCTAAGAACAAAATGCAAAACCATAGAATTCGGAACTTTGAGTTACGTAACCATAGCCAACATACTGAAAAAGATATGCGAAGCAGAGAAGATAAAATACGATGAAGGAATCCTAAAAGACCTGGCAAGAAGAGCAGGAGGAGATGCGAGAGGAGCGATAAACGACCTGCAAATACTGACAAGCGTCAAAAACACGCTTGAAAACCTCGATGAGCTTGGAGAAAGAGAACAGAAAGAATCCATCATAAACGCGTTAAGAGTTATATTCAAGAGCAGGAAACCGGAAAACGTTCTAGGAGCACTGAACAAAACAGACCTGGACTTAGATGAGGCTATGCTGTGGATAGATGCAAACCTACCATTAGAATACAAAGGAGAAGACTTGGTAAATGCATATGAACAAATATCACGGGCTGATGTATTCAAAGGAAGGATAAGAAGGTGGCAGCACTGGGCCTTCCTCGTTTACGTAAACGCTTTGCTGACAGCAGGAGTGGCAATGGCAAAGAAAGAAAAGAACGAACACTTCGTAAGCTACAAAAGAACAGGACGAATACTGAAATTGTGGCAAGCAAAAATGAGGAATGCGAAGAGAAACATCATAGCAGAAAAACTGGCAGCGACAACACACACCTCAAGAAGAAGGGCAATACAGGAACTGCCTTACCTAAAACCGATATTCAAAAAAGGGAAAGGTGGAGAGATAGTAGAACAGCTGGAACTCAGCGAAGAAGAAGTTGAATGGTTAAACAGATGAAAAATTTTATTAATACCAATAATGTACAAAATAAAATGCTTATGGTACCACACCCAAAATTAAATAAAAAGGGACAGTTAAATAGAATTTTAAACTTAAGAGGGGTTGTATTTATATTTGGAGGAATAATTTTAGGGTTTATGTTGTTTAGAACAGTGGAAGCTGCAATAATAGGGGGGGTTATAGGGGGTATAGTTAGTGCATTAATAAGATAATATGACTGGTGAGCTTATTTATGGATTTGTGAAGGATTTAAGATGGGATATGGTTTCAACTTTAATAATTGCTATTGTGCTTTACCTTATTCTAATTTATAAAAGGCATAGAAGGAATAAAGTTTTAAAAGCAAATGGACAAAGACCTAGAGATATTCTTGTGGTTACGGATCTTTTGTATACTATTGCTACATCAGCAACAGTTTATGGGGGAATATCCGCAATGTACTACTCTATAAAGGGTCATCTTCTATTTAATCAAAATTTGATTATTTCACAAGAATACATAATTTTATTTTCTGGAGGAGTTTTATTTGTATTAGGCATTTTAGCCTATAAAAAGGCGATTAGGGATATTCAGGGGGAAAATCAATGAGAAAAAGGCCTATTAGGCGATTAATCTTCTATACTAATATGGTAAATTTGCTAGCTATGTTTGCCATTCTTGCTACATTATCTATATTTCTAGTTCAAACTAGTAGGTTAGATTATATTTTATTATCACTATTAATTTCAGTTATGATTGGTCTTTTAATAATGTTTATTGTTTGGAAATTCAGTCAAGACTATTAAGGTGATAAGATTAAAAAGCAAAATTTTATAAAGGATTACAAAGAAGAAGTTTGAAGGTGACAAAATGCAAGTTAAAGAATTGAAACCAAGACAAGGAAACGTGAACATAGAATTAGAAGTAGAAGAAGTAGGAGAAGTAAGAGAATTCCAGAAATTCGGAAACGTCGGCAGAGTGGCAAACGCAACAGCAAAAGACGAGTCAGGAAGCATAAAGGTAAGCCTGTGGAACGATGACATAGACAAGGTAAAAGCGGGAGACAAGATAAGAATAACAAATGGCTGGGTCTCAGAATTCCAAGGAGAAAAACAGCTAAGCGCAGGAAGACTCGGAAAACTAGAAGTTATAGGCAAGGGAGAACTAAAAGAAACAGAAAAGGTAGACAAGATAGAAGCGGACGTGGAAGAAGAAACAAAAAAGAGGAAGAAAAAACCGCAAAAGGACGAAGTGACAGAAGAAGAGGTAGAAGAATCTGAAATGGATTAATTTCTAACTCAGAAAAACTTTAATAAGCCAAAGATAATAGAAAAATTATGGTTTATAACATAATAGTCGGAAGAGACGAATCCGACAGAAAAAAGTTCGGTGACAAAGGAGTACTATTTCTAGGAAAGTCCTATGTAAAGATGGGAAGAACAACCTCCCTATCAAACAACATTTTCATAGACGTGGTAAGGAGCCACGTAATCCTTGTAGCAGGGAAAAGGGGCTCGGGAAAGTGTTTACACGAAGATACGTTAATAACCCTAGAAAATGGTAATGCGGCTCCTATAAAGGACCTTGAAAAGAATACTCAAAAAGTATTAGGGCTTGATAATAAATTAAGGATTAGAGAACTAAAAAAAGAGGGATTCTATAAAAGGAGGGTAGATAGGCTGCTAAAAATAAAACTAAGGAGCGGAAAAGAGATAAAACTAACTCCGGAACACCCCCTATTAACAATAAAGGGGTGGAAACCTGTTAAGGAACTAACAATAAACAGCAGGATAGCAACCCCAAGGAATATACCCTGCTTTGGGAACGATGACATGGAAGACTGTAAAATCAAACTCTTAGCATATCTTATAGCTGAGGGTCATACAAAGAAGGGGGTACTGTTCTCAAATAGCGATAAAAAGATCGTAAACGAATTTTCAGAATCTCTAAATACATTCGATTCCAAATTAAAACTTAAAAAAGAGAAAAAAGACCACTATAGCATTGTTGAAAAAGGCTATAGGACAGTATGTACCGCGCAAGAGGACATTAAAAGAGATTGTAAAGGAAGATTCGCAAGAGGCAGTAGGATAAGCTGCAAAAAAAGGAGTATAAGAGAATTCTTAGAAAAAGAAGGCATACACGGGTTGAAATCACAATACAAATTCATCCCAGAAAGCATTATGCTGCTAAAAAAAGAAAAACTGTCCTTATTCCTTAATAGGTTATTCAGCTGTGACGGAAGCATATACCACCAGAATGGTTGGGAGATTAGTTATGCATCTTCATCTGAGAAGTTGATAAGACAAGTCCAGCATTTACTCCTTAGATTTGAAGTCCTTTCTAAACTAAGGAATAAAAAAATAAAATTAAATGGAAAAATGTTTGATTCTTTTGAATTGGTTATAAATGGCAAAAATGTGTTTAGATTTGTCAAGGAGATAGGGTTTTATGGTAAAAAAGAACAAAAACAGAGAAAATGTTTAGAAGAAACTATGTGGATTACAAGGAACCCAAATGTAGACACAATTCCTAAGGAAATATGGGGCTTATACAGACCAAACAACTGGGCAGAAATAGGAAAAACATTTGGGTATACAACCCCAAAAGCCTTAAGGAGCAGCATAGGTTATGCACCTTCTAGGCAAAAACTCATGGGGATAGCAAAAGCAGACCAAAATGAAGCAATGTATTTACTAGCCACTTCAGACATATTCTGGGACGAGATAGTTGGAATTGAAGAACTTGAAGGAGATTTCACAGTTTATGACATAGGCGTACCTGAGATGCACAATTTCATAGCAAATGACATAATAGTACATAACAGTTGGTCGCTAGGTGTAATAGCAGAAGGCATAGCCCACTTACAAAAAGAGATAGCAGACAACATGAGCGTAATAATATTTGACACTATGGGAATATTCTGGACTATGAAATATCCCAACGAGAAAGAGAGACGCCTGCTAAAAGACTGGGACATGAAACCAGAGGGGCTAGACATAAAAATATACACCCCAAAAGGCTACTACCAAAAATACAAAGACGAGGGAATACCGACAGACTACTCATTCTCGATAAAACCATCCGACCTGACAGCAGAAGACTGGATACTAACCTTCGAGCTAAACCAAAACGACCCGGTAGCAATAGCGATAGAAAAAACGCTGTACGACTTCCAAGAAAAAGGAAAAACAGAATATGACATAGACGACATAGTAAAAGCAATAGACAGCGACAAGGAACTGGACATAAACACAAAAAACTCAGCCAAAAACAGATTCAGAGCAGCAAAAGGATGGGGGCTGTTTGACATGGAAGGAACAAAGATGAGCGAAATATCACAAGCAGGAAAAGTAAGCGTTCTCGACGTAAGCTGCTACACAGGATCAGGAGGATGGGGAGTAAAATCACTTGTCATAGGGCTAATAACAAAAAGACTATTCCTAGAAAGAATGGGGGCAAGGAAGACAGAAGAGATAAAGATGATAAGCGGCGGCTACAGTTACGTGGGAGGATATGACGAAGAAGAAAAAGACAAAAAACCAATGGTATGGCTTCTGTTAGACGAAGCACATGAATTCCTTCCAGACGTTGGAAAAACAGCAGCAACAGACGCGCTCGTAACAGTCCTCAGAGAAGGAAGACAACCAGGAGTATCGCTGATACTAGCAACACAACAACCAGGAAAAATACACAAAGATGTCATGACGCAATCAGACTTAATCCTTAGCCACAGGATCACAGCAAGACCAGACGTGGAAGCACTGAACGAGATGATGCAGAGCTACCAAACAGAAGACCTGCTAACACATTTAAACAACCTGCCCAGAGAAGCGGGTGCAGGAATAATATTAGACGACAATTCTGAAAGAATATACCCGATAAGGGTAAGACCAAGATTCACCTGGCACGGTGGGGAAGCGCCAACAGCGATAACGCACAAGAAGAGACTAGAGCTTGGCCTTACATAAATATGAAAGACTTTTACACAAAAAAATCGAGACAAGAAGGGTACTATGCCAGGTCAGTCTACAAACTGAAACAGCTTAACAAGAAATATAAAATAATAAAAAAAGGAGGTAGGGTACTTGACCTGGGATGCAGCCCCGGAGGATGGGTTCAAGCATCGCTAGAAATCGTGGGAAGCGAAGGAAAGATAGTAGGGATAGATTTGGAAAAGGCTAAGGTAAGAGCAGAAAACTTCACTTTCATAAAAGCAGACATATACAACAAAGAAGTTGTAGATTCTCTGGAAAAATTTGACGTAGTCCTGAGCGACATGGCCCCAAAAACATCTGGAATAAGGGAGCTGGACCAGGAAAGGAGCTATGACCTAGCAAGACAAGCATTAACTGTAGCAAAGAAAAAATTAAAAACCTGTGGCAACTTCGTATGCAAAATCTTCCAAGGCAGAGACTACCAGAATTTCATCAACGAAGTGAAAAAAGAATTCAAGTTCGTGAAAACAGCAAAGCCGGAAGCATCAAAAAGCGGAAGCAAAGAAATGTATGTAATAGGAAAATGCAAGAATACATAGCAAAATTAAGGGAAGTGTTAAACACAAAACAAACAATAATTCTTTCAGCCAACTGCAGCATAGACTACAGCGGAAGAGCAGAAAGCTATTTGCCAGCAGGAGACAGACTCATAATAATAAAACCAGACAGAAACCTGTTGATACACCAACCGAACGGAAACACACCGGTGAACTACATGAAAGCAGATTCCGAGCACAGCATAATAATGGAAGAGGACCCGGTTCTGAAAAGCACAAACAAATCCCAAAAAGAAGAGATACAGATAAGACTGCACAAAATCTACTTCCTACACACACAGTTCATGAACGACAACGAAAAGATAATGCTCAAAGGAACAGAAAGAGACATGGCAGAAAAAATATACAACAACCCAGAACTCATAGAAGAAGGATTCAAACCGTTAAGCCTAGAAGAACACACAAAATACGGATTCATAGATGTTTTCGGTTACGACAAGAACAATACACTTGTAGTTGTAGAATGCAAGAGATACTGCGGAGACCTGAAAGCCGTAACACAACTAAGAAGATATGTAGAAAAGATAAAGAAAATGAAAGGCGTGGAAAGAGTCAGGGGAGTGCTAGCATGCCCGAAGGTAAGTCCAAATGCGAAGCACATGCTCGAAGACTGGGGCTTCAAATTTGTAAAAGTCAACCCACCAAAGTACCTGGAAAAAGATCAAAAAAGACAGAGAAAAATAGATGACTTCTCAAAAAAATAAAAAAAGAAAAAATTAGCCGTAGTAATAATCCTGGTCGGTATTGTAACTGTTACCGTTAGGACATTTTACATTGTACACAGGACCGAAGGACGAAGTTGAAGTCGTCGCCCAATTCTCATTATTCCCAGAATCAGTGTACCTGTAAACGGTTTTGAACAACCTAGAATAGCTGTAACTGTTATAACCGTAAGCTCCTGTTGCACACTTACAGAATTTTCTCATCTGATTCGTATTCCTGTAAAGATACTTATTCGAACCGCTCCAACACTTCACAGCTGTTGAACAGTCAGCATCGTTTGCTGAACTACAAGAAGGTCCGCAACAACCATCACTGGTTAAACTGCAACTAGGCCAAATGTAATCGCAAGCATCCGAGTTCTCGTTACATGTGTCTGAAGTACAAGAGTTACCGTCATTACAACTGCGAGCAGAACCGCCAGTACAAGTTCCAGACTGACATGCCTCACCTGTGTTACAATATAACCCATCATCACAAGAGGTTCCGTCAGCTTTGTTTCTTGTGTTCTCTGTATCAATCCATCTTGTGTCTGTTACATCGTATTTGCAATCTAAGATTTTATCGCAATAGTGATTCCTGTATTCCTCTTCTTTTTGTTCTTTCTCTGTACACTGTGTATCCCCTACCCAACTCGTATTTCCAGTTTCAACCCAACTATCAGCTGGGCAGATGGCATCGTTTGGAGTATTATCACATACTCCGTTAGCACAAGTATCATCTGTACAACTTATACTGTCATCACACTCGGCATCAGATGAACAGGTCTCTGTCGGTTTAACAGTTGTGTAGGCTTCATAAGCATCAACGATTCCTGCACCGGTTATGGAAGTGGTACATGTAACTTCAATCACACCATAACAATAAGTCCCAAACCAGAACCTACAACTGTAACACTTACTCACGGGATTGGCTGTATTGTACAAAGCAGTTTTTATGTCAGAGGTAGTTAACGCTGAATTAGTATCGAGCAACAAAGCAACAACCCCCGAAACGTGAGGGGTGGCCATCGAAGTACCGCTTTTAGTTCCGTAACTGCCCACCACTATAGAATATATATCGACTCCAGGAGCAACTATGTCCAATGCCTTACCCCTACCAGACCAGTAAGGAACGTTATTAGTCTTGTCAACAGCGCCGACAGCTATGGCCTTAGAAGCGCAACCAGGAGTAGAGACCCCTCTTCCGTCGTTGCCTGCAGCAACAACCACTGTCAAACCTTGGTCAACAACCCAGTTAACCTTTGCAGCTAACTGATCAGAATCGCAATTCTCTGTTGCGAAACTTCCACCACCGATGCTTATACTCATAACCTCAGCATCAGTTGCAACAGCAGCTTCCATGGCAGCCATCATATCATCTTCGTAACAAGAGCCAGCAGAATCACAAACCTTATACATGTAGATGCCCGCACTAGGAGCAACACCCTTTGCATTAGCATCGTTACCGTTAGCTGTTATTATTCCAGCAACGTGAGTCCCGTGCCCGTTATCATCATCTGGGTTGTCATCGTTATTAACATAATCATAGCCGCCCAAGTAACTGTCCTGCAACTCAACGTGGTCTATGTCTATTCCTGTATCAAGAACAGCAACCTTAACACCGCTGCCATCAATGCCTTCGGCCCAGACCTTGTCAGCACCTATCTGCTTGTCTGCAGCCAAATCCATCGTGTGAAAAACTCTTGACTCACGAACATTCAAAGTGGGCAACACATCTTCAGGACACTCAAAAGAAGCAGCACCTTTCAACGTATGCTTAATCAAGCAACCATGGTCTTGCAAAAACCTTATATCGTCCTTACCAGCCTTGTCCGCAATAACCCTCTTGTAAATTTTAGGGTAATCGTCAGCAATCACTACGATAGAAGCCGCTAAGGTTATAACAATAAAAATTGCGAATAGTCTTGCTTTCATATTTCAACCCCCAAAGCTTAGAACACCTCTGTTTTAGGATAAAGATAAGATATTTAAAGCTTTTGAGTCAGAGCACCTTGAAATCAACGACAACCCTGTATTTCCTAGGTGAGTATTCGCCGCACTTCAAAACTCTAAGGATTTTACATTTCTTATAATGCTTCCTGACCTTCTCGACGGCCTTGTCGATGTTTTCCTCAAACTCAAAATCATAAAAATGAATCATGGAATTTTTCTTAGCGACTGACAAAGCAAGGGGAAGGTAATTCTCTCCTGTTCTTGGTAGGGGCATAACAATTCTATCAAATTTCTTTTTCAGCTTCGGGAGAACGGACTTAACATTACCCTTGAACAAAAATATGTTATTAAGCTTGTTAAGCTTAACATTCTCAAGAGCATACTTATGCGCTTCGGGGTTTATCTCAACACTATAAATCTCCCTAGCCTTTGAGTTCTTAGCTATAACTAAAGGATAGGGGGCTATGCCAGAAAACATTACCAAAACAGATTCTTTAGGTTTGACCAACTTAGCTATTCTTAAGCGCTCGGTAGCAAGCCTTGGTGAGAAATAACAACTTTCAACATTAAGTTTCATAACCACGTTGTTCTCCTTGTAAGTTGTCACCTTATTTTTTGCACCACCTATTATTCTAACGCTCTTTGTCCTGTAAAGGCCTGCGTGCTTTTCAGACTTAACAGCAACAGTCTTGACCTGCTTAAACAAATCCAAAGCAGCGTTAGCAATCAACTTCTCTCTTTTTTTCAAACCTTTAAGCTCAGAAAAGATTAAGATATCCCCAACTAGGTCAAAAGACCGCGGGACCAGAGCAAGCTCCTTCGCACTCAACTTACCTTTCAAAGCCTCTTTCAAAGTTGTCATTTTAAGTACTTCCTAAACCAGTCCAATATAATGCCGTGAAGCTTCAATTTGTGTTTTTCAAAATAGTGACCGACACCCTCCGCTGTATAAAACTTCTTATCCTTAACCTTTACTACATCATAAAGAATTCTTCCCTCTTTAATGTCTATAACCGAATCTGAATCACCGTGAATAATCAAAATAGGGATTTTAATCCTCTTAGCTGCCTGCAAAACGTCATACTTCTTCAAATCAGTAAAAAAATTAAGTTTAAGAGAACGCATTCTCTTACACCTGACCAGTTCACAAAGGCCTTTGGACTCCCACACATCTGCTATTTTGTTGGCATAGTCCTTAAAAGGTTTACCTTTAAAAATAACCAGGGGGGAGAGGGCAATAATACAGCCTATATCTTTGTTCTCGGAAGCTGAAATCACAGCAATTGCTGCGCCCATACTGTGAGCCAGCACACACACTTTTTTAACACCGTGATTTTTCTTTAAAAAAGTAATAGCACGATCGAGATCAGAAACTTCTTGAGAGATTGTGCCTTGAGTAAGGTAACCGTCAGACTCACCGCTGCCAGTAAAGTCAAAAGCTAAAGTGATAAAACCCCTTAAAGAAAGGTACTTGGCCCAAAACCTAAATGGCTCCTTAAAACCCATAAAGCCATGACAGAATATAACAGCCTTGTCAGTCTTCTTGATAGGCTTGTAGAGGTAACCAACCAAAGTACCCCCTTTTGAATTAAGAAACTTAACTTTCATTAGAAAAAATCTCCCAAGCCCTTCTGACTCTTGCCTTCCCCTCTCAACTTCTCAAGAGTTTTCTCAACACGCTCTTCTGAAAAGTCGTGCTCGTCAACCAAAAGCTTTCTTATCTTACTTTCATCAACCTTGCCCCACTTGAGGGAATAATCATCTGTGGTGGGCATCTCCTTGAAAATCTTATAGACCTTCTTCCAATCAAAATCAGGCTTGACCTTAGCAAAAACCTTCTCAGCAGTTTTCAAATCCTTAACAAGCTTCAAGGCATTCTTCGGACCAATACCCTTAACTCCACCGACGTTGAAATCAGTGCCTGACAGTATGGCAAGAACCAATAACTGCTCGCTGTTGATTTGTAAAGCATCAAGAACTTCATCTAATTCTATAAGATTCGGGACTATCCACACATAAGAACCGTTAGGAAGCTTCCTTTTGCTGGACAAGGTGAGATTCATAATGAGCCTTGGAGCGCCATAAACAAGGCAGTCATGATCAGAACTCGCAACAGCCCAAACATCCTTCTTGCGACACATGTAAGAAGCCTGAGCCTCGGCTTCTGAAGGAGCCTGAACCACAGGAAGGCCCATAGCTGAAATCAACTCCTTAGCCTCCTTGACCATCTCCCAGTTAAGCCTTGAAGTCTGCTTGGAATACTTCAAAGCAGCTTCCATATCTTCTTCCTCAAGCGCCCTGTGCATCTTCTCCTCAGCAGCCCTCTTCCGTGAAGCCCTGTTTTCCTGCTCCTCAACCTTCATAGAAGGAGGCTTCCCATCAAAAACAAAACAAAGCTTAATGTCCTTCATGATAAGATTTGAAACACGTGAATAAATACCAACCAAATGGGAAGTAACCCTGCCATGGGAATCCATCAAGGGAGTGCCGTCCTGCTGCCTGATAGAGCTTAGGAACTGGTAAAGCATCTGGGAAGTGTCAACAGCAATCTTCTTATTAGCCAAATCCTCAAACTTGATGTCCTTCTTGGGGATAAGCTCAGAAATTTTCAAACCCATATGAATTAAGTTAAAGGACAAATATAAAAAAGTTACCAAAAAGCTTATAATAATAAGAAAAAGCATAAAGCAAGAAAAAGAGGTGTGATAGTGATAAAGCATGCGTCGTTCGAACACGGCTGGTTCTACCATTACAGGGTACACAATAAAAAAGCAGAACTCCTAAACAACGGGCTCAACCCTTTGAAGAATTACCTCTATCACATATTTGATGATTGCCCCAATGAATACTTCGAAAAGGGGCCAAGAGGTTCTAAACTTAGATTCAAGATAGGTATAACACCAAAAGAAGTAACAGGGCATGAAGTAAGCCTTCTGACAAGGTACGGACTGGAACAAAACGAAGGAAGGTATAACAGCAACCATTCAAAAGTACAGGTATTCATGCTAGAAAACGATGACAAGACAGTAGCGGTAGAAGTGCCCATATGGATAAAGGAAGACGAAATCGAAGACTATATCAACATATTCAAAACAAGAGAGCCCTTAACAGGACACATAGACCTGCTAAGATTCGAAGACGGCAATATCTGGGTATGGGACTACAAACCAAACGCACACAGAGAAGAATATGCAACAACACAAACATACTTCTACGCGTTGATGCTGAGCAAAAGAACAGGGCTGCCATTAAACCACTTCAGATGCGGATACTTCGACAGCCATTACGCATACGTCTTCAAACCAGAACCAAACGCAATAATAAGAAGCAAACCGATAAGCCATTTCTTCTAAAAAGCTTTTTAAATTTTACTGACCTTAGCTAAATCATGAAAGTAGTCATACCGGTAGCAGGACTGAGCTCCAGGCTGAGACCTACAACACACGTAACCCACAAAGTGCTGATGAGCATAGCAGGCAAACCAATAATCAACCACATAATAGACGAAATAGAAAAATCACAAAAGATAGACGAGGTTATATTCATACTAGGACCGATGGGGGAACAGGTAATGGACCACATGAGCAAGAATTACAGCTTCAAAAAGAGCTACGTTTACCAGAAAGAAAGGAGAGGTGATGCGCACGCAATATTGCAAACAGAACACCTCATAGACGGACCATTCCTGATAGTATATTGTGACACTGCATTCAAAGGAAAGATAGAACTAGATGAAGCTTGCGCAGGTAACCTAGTGGTTGCAGAAACAGACACTCCGGAAAGATTTGGGATAATAGAGAAGAAGGAATACGTGACAAGGATAGTTGAAAAGCCAAAAAACCCGCCAAGCAACCTAGCGCTCATAGGAATGTACCAAATAAACAAACACAAAGAACTATTCGAAGCAATAAGAGAGATAATAAGAAAGGACATAACCCTCAAAGGCGAATACTATCTGGCTGATGCCCTACAAATGATGGTAAACAAAGGAGAAAAATTCAAAACCTTCACCATCGAAAAATGGCTTGACACAGGAAAAGTAGAAACATTACTATCAACGCACAGGGAACTCCTGAAAGAAAACAACAAAAAAATAGAAACAGAGAGCAAGGTAATAGAGCCTGTCTTTATAGATGATGATGTTATAATAGAAAATTCTGAGATAGGACCTTACGTAACTATAAACAAGGGAGCAAAGATAACAAACTCAAAAATACAAGACAGCATAATAGACGAAAAAAGCACGATAGAGGATAGCAACCTTAAGGAATCCATAATAGGGAAAGAAACATCGGTGAAAAGATTCCAAGGAAGACTACACATAGCAGACCACACAACGATTGACAGCCAGTAATTCTCGAAAAGGTTAAATAAAACCAAAAGATGGTAAGGAAGATGAAAATAGGATTTTACCCTTTAGAAGTAGACTATGAGAACAGGGAAAAAGCGGTCATAAAACTAATAGGGAGAACTACAGAAAGCAAAAAAATAGAACTTATTGACGATTCGCTACAACCATACTTCTGGGTAACAGCTAAAAAAAACATAGAAGATCTGAAAAAGAAGATAGAAAAAACAAAAAACGTTGTAAAAGCAGTGATAGAAAACAAAAAATTCTATGAACAACCTACAAAAGCGATAAAGGTAACAGTAAAGAACCCAACAGACGTCGCAAAAATAAGCAGCGAAATAAGACACACGAGGGACGTCGAAGCAACATTTGAAATAGATATAAACTTCACAAGAAGGTACCTAATAGACAAGGGAATAATACCGTTACAGCTTTACGAAATAGAAGCAGACGGAAACAAAATAAAGAAAATAACACCGAAAGAAGGCGCCTATGATAATCCAAAAGTTCTTGCATTTGACATAGAGACGTATTTCGAACCCGGAAGGTTCTCGGTAGCAACAAAAGACCCGATAATAAGCCTCGCACTCTACGGAGAAAAACTGAAAAAAGTGATAACATGGAAAAAGTTCCCGACAGAAGAAGACATAACGTTCGTAAGCAACGAAGCAGAACTGCTGAAAGAATTCATAAAAACGATAAAAGAATACGATCCGGACTACGTTGTGGGGTATTTCTCCGACGGTTTTGACATACCATACATAAGAACAAGAGCAGAAAAAAACAAGGTAAACATAGACGGGGAAATAAAAGGGCTGGACATAAACAGGAGAAGAACAACAAAAGCAGGAACAAACGTGATACACATAGACTTATTCAGTTTCATAACCACCATAATGGGATACACCCTAAAAACAGAAAATTTCGACCTAAACTCAGTCGCAAAAGAACTAATCGGCGAGGGGAAAGCAGAACTGGAAATAGGAAAGATGGGCCTAGTATGGGACTCTGGAGGCCGAGAAATAGAAGAGATATGCATGTACAACCTAAAAGATGCGGAGATAACATACAAAATCTGCCAGAGGATAATCACAAACTTAAATGAGCTAACAAAAGTCATAGGCCAACCGATATTTGACATATCAAGACTGAGCTACGGACAACTGGTTGAATGGTACCTAATAAGAAAAGCAAAACAATACAACGAGATATGCCCAAACAGACCACACAGGGAAGTTACAATGGAAAGGATGATGCAAGAAAAATACAAGGGAGCATTCGTCTACGACCCAAAACCAGGACTTTATGAAAACCTCGCACTTGTGGACTTCAAAGGAATGTACCCCAGCATAATAGTCTCTTATAACATAACCCCAACAACAATAACAAAAGAAAAAGAAGGTTATGAAACGCCGGAGATAGACCAGAAAGGGAAGATGGTCAGGCATTACTTCACAAAAAAAGAGGGGTTCATAACCAAATCAATAAAAGAAGTGCTAATGAAAAGGAACGAACTGAAGAAAGCCCTCAAAGAAAAGTTCGACAAAGCACTGGAAGGGAGATCTTACGCGTTAAAAACAGTAGGAAACTCAGCATACGGCTACATGGGATTCTTCGGAGCCAGATGGTACAGCAGGGAATGCGCAGAATCCATAACAGCATTCGCAAGGTACTACATCACGAACACGATAGAAAAAGCACAAAAAGAATTCGAAGTCATTTACGGGGATACAGACTCAATAGTACTCAGCCTAGGCAAAAAAACAAAGAAAGAAGTCATTGAATTCATAAAAAAAATAAATGAAAAGCTGCCTGGAATAATGGAGCTTGAACTTGAAAGCATGTACCCAAGAGGGATTTTTGTATCAAAGAAAAGCGAAGCGACGGGAGCAAAAAAGAAGTACGTGCTGCTAAATGAGAAAGGGGAACTAATAGTCAAGGGGTTTGAATCGGTAAGAAGGGACTGGAGCAGGCTGGCAAAAGATGTCCAGAAGAAAGTATTTGCCATGATACTGAAAGAAAACAACAAAGAAAAAGCGATACAGTACGTAAAGGACATAATAAAAGATATAAGAAACAGGAAGTTTGACATGGAAGACATGATAATAAGAACGCAACTGCAAAAAAACCTAGACGACTACCAACGAAGAGGTCCACACGTTGCGGTAGCAGAAAGAATGAGCGCCAACGGCATGCACGTAGGGATAGGAACCACCATAATGTATGTTGTAACACCGGGAAAAGGACCGATAAGGGACAGGGCAAAACCACCCCAAGAAGCGCAGGATTATGATGCAGAATATTATATAAATAACCAGATAATACCAGCAGTAGGTCCAGTGCTGGAAGTGCTGGGATACAAAAAAGAATACATAACAGAAATGGCAAGTCAAAAGAAACTGGGGGACTTTTAATGGAAGACTGGGAAAAAGCAGGAAAGATAGCAGCAGAAGCGATGGAATTCGGGAAGAAACTTGTGAAAGCAGACGCATCGCTACTGGAAGTAGCAGAAAAAATAGAAGAAAAAATAGTAAGCCTGGGAGCAAAACCAGCATTCCCCATCAACCTTTCCATAAACCACATAGCAGCACACTACACACCTTTTCCTAACGATGAAACAACTTTCAAAGAAGGAGAACTCGTGAAGATAGACATAGGAGCACATGTAAACGGTGCTATAGGTGATATAGCATGCACAGTAGACCTGGGAGAACACAAGGAATTCGTAGAAGCAAGCGAGAAAGCGCTGAACGAAGCCCTGAAGATGTTCACTCCAGGAACAAAGATAGGCGAGATAGGTAAGGTGGTGCAAAAAACAATTCAAGAATTTAACCTTGTTCCGATAATAAACCTGTCAGGACACCAGGTAGAGAAATACAACCTGCACGCGGGAATCACCATACCGAACTACGACAACAACGACCCGACAGAGCTTGAAGAAGGCCAAATCTTCGCGGTGGAACCCTTCGCAACGAATGGAGAAGGGAGGATAATAGAGGGAAAACCCTCAGGAATTTACAGGATAGAGCAGATAAAACCGGTGAGAGATATGAAAATAAGAAAGATGATACAGTTCATAGTAGAAGAATACCACGAGTTACCATTTGCAAAAAGATGGATACTAAAAAAATTTCCCGCAGCCAATTTTGCTTTAACACTACTGGAAAACCAAGGAATACTGCATCATTACCCGCAACTGCCTGAAAAAACGAAAGCGCTCGTAAGCCAAGCAGAACATACGGTAATAGTAAAAGAAAACCCAAAAATAACAACAAAGATTTAGCCAAAGTAATTCTGCTGGTTTCTCTGCAGAGCAGACTTAGCACTTCTCAAGTATTCGTCCTCGATGGCCTTATACTTGTCCATCGTATCCTTGGGTATTGAAGGCCTTATTTTTTCAATGGCTTTTTCAAAGAATTTTTTCTTAACTTCCTTAGCCTTTATGTCTTCCCTTAAGGCAAGCATTCCAGCTTCACGACAAACAGCCTCAAGGTCAGAACCCGAATATCCCTCAGACCCCTTTGCAAAATCCTCAATCTTAACATCCTTAGCAAGGGGCATCTTCGCGGTGTGAATCTTGAATATCTCAAGCCTTGACTTCTCATCCGGAGGGGAGGTCAACAACAACCTATCAAACCTTCCAGGCCTCAACAAGGCAGGATCAAGAATGTCGGGCCTGTTAGTAGCACCAATAACAACAACATCATGCAACTCTTCCAAGCCGTCCATCTCAGAAAGTAACGTGTTAACGATACGTTCAGTAACTTTACTGCCCACCTCAAATCCACGCCTTGGTGCTATCGCATCAATCTCATCAAAGAAAATAATTGTTGGAGCAGTTTGCCTTGCCCTCTCAAAGACCTGCCTAACACCTTTCTCTGTTTCACCAACCCACATATTCAACAATGCAGGCCCTTTAACAAAAATAAAGTTTGCCTCTGACTCCTTTGCAACAGCTTTTGCAAGTAAAGTCTTACCAGTTCCTGGAGGGCCGTACAATAAAATGCCACGAGGCGGTCTGATCCCCAATCTCTTGAAACAGTCAGGATTCTTAATTGGCCACTCAACCGCTTCCTTTAATTCCTGCTTCAACTGATCGAGGCCGCCAATATCGGACCAACTGACATTAGGGGTCTCAATCAAAACTTCCCTCATAGCAGAGGGCCTAACAATCTTCAAAGAATCCCTAAAATCTTTGCCTTCTATAATTATCTTATCCAGAATTTCTTGAGGTACCGGTTCCTTTTCCCTGAGCTGAACATTCTGCAGCACCTTCCTCAAAACGTTCATGGCAGCTTCCTTTGCGAGGGCAGAAAGGTCAGCGCCGACAAAACCGTGAGTAACCTCAGCTAACTCTTCCAGCTTAACATCTTTAGCGAGTGGCATGTTCCTTGTGTGAATCTTCAATATTTCCAACCTTGCCCTCTTATCAGGAACACCTATCTGGATCTCCCTGTCAAACCTTCCAGGACGCCTTAAAGCAGGATCAAGAGCGTTAGGTCTGTTCGTTGCACCAATAACAACAACTCTGGTCCTAGATTTCAAACCATCCATCATTGTTAAAAGCTGAGAAACAACCCTTCTTTCAACTTCGCCGTGAACTTCTTCCCTTTTTGGAGCGATTGCGTCAATCTCATCAATGAAAATAATTGAAGGAGCGTTCTTTTCTGCCTCCTCAAACAATTCCCTAACTTTTCTTTCAGACTCACCATAAAATTTGTTCATAACTTCTGGACCGTTCAGCAATATGAAGTTAGCTTCTGACTCGTTAGCAACTGCTTTAGCCAACAGAGTTTTACCTGAACCAGGAGGACCGTAAAGCAAAATTCCTGCAGGAGGCTCTATTCCTAATTTTTGGAACAACTCAGGATGCCTCAACGGAGTTTCAACAAGCTCCCTAACCTTTTTTAATTCCTCCCCAAGACCACCAATGTCCTCATAAGTAACATCGATAACCTTCTCTTCAGGAATCTCAACAGCCTTGGGGCTCAATTGAATGCTTGTGTTTTCAGTTATTATCACAGCCTGCTTGGGGTTAGTTTCAACAACTATAAACTTCAAACCGCCCAAACCGAAAGGACCCATGAAACCCTGCTCGAAAGCTTCAAAAATTTCCTCGAACGGTGAACCTTCCATGGTACGCCTTCTTGAACGAGCACCACCAAGAGCAACTTGATCACCCTTGACAACCGCCCTTCCCAGCAAACCACGTTTGAAGATAACAGGATCAGCTTGAATCGTAACACCTTTCTGAGCAGGAGCTATAGTAATAGACTTAGCCTCCTTAACATCAGCCTTCCTCACCTTGACAAGCTCACCAATACCTGTACGGGAGTTACGCCTCAGGATACCATCCATACGGATTATTGACTGGCCAACATCAGTGGGGTAGGCGCGGTCAACTATGCCGACGGTTTTCTTATTGCCCTCAATCTCAACTACGCCACCTTGTCTTACACCAATAGCATGCATAGTCTCAGAATCTATCCTAACAATTCCCTTGTAGGCCTCTTCCTGCAAGGCCTCCATCACTTTCAAATTAACTTCTGCGATTGGTGTTGCCATAAAAACCTAACCCCCCCTATTGCTTAATAAACTTTGCCATTCTTGAAAAATATAATACAACTTTATCAGGATCTTCCATAGCAAGCCTGACCAATTCATCTCTCTGGACCTGGTGGAACGTGATTATCTCCCTAGGAATTGAAATCGTGTAGCTGTTACCAACCATCCTAAGCTTAACGCTGAAGTTTTTTTCCCTTATCTTCTTGAAATTCTGATACTTTTCCAAATCACCAGGATGCGGCCATGTTTGATTGCATGAGGGGCATTTCCACACCCTGATAACAAAACCATCCTTTACTGCCTCTCCCTTGACGGTTTTCTTCCTACAAGAATTACAAATCATGATGTTCTCAAAAACGTCTGCCATTTTGGTATATACTAATTGTGTATACAGCTTGTATATAAATTTTTCCTTTAAACAATATACTACAAAATATATTTGCAAGCACAATATCATTATAAAACAATATAAAGAAAGAAAGCATAAAGGAAAAAAGATGATAAGCACCGGAAACAAGGACATTGATGAATTTTTGGAAGGATACAAAGAAGAAATAACCATGATATACGGGCCGCCAGCTTCAGGAAAAACAACCCTGGCAACCATAGCAGCCCTAAAACAAGCAGAAGAAAAAAAGAGAGTGGTCTACCTCGACACCGAAAACGGATTTAACATCGAAAGAGCAAAACAACTAGCATCAGGAAAGGAAGAGCTACTACAAAACATAATAGTCCTAAAAATAAGAAGCTTCAAAGACCAAATAAGAAAATTTGAACTGTTAAAACAAATAGTTAAAAAGGGCAAAGTCGGATTAGTTGTAGTGGACACGATAAGCCATCATTACAGGGTAGCCCTTATAAAAAACGCAAAAGAAACAAACAACAGCATGGCAGAACAGCTAAAACAGCTGAGACTCATAACAAAAGAAAACATACCAGTCTTGATAACCACCCAGGTTTACACAGACCCGAAAAACAATGAAATAAAATGCGTAGGCGGTGACATGGTATGCGACTTCAGCAAAAAAATAATAGAACTGGGGATAGAACCGAGATTCATAAGATTAAAAAAGCCTGAAAAAAAGGAGATGAGGTTCAAAATACTCGAAAATGGTATTCAAAAAACACAGGATAACAACCCCGAAACTGGCAGCAAGCCTAATACTGATGTTCCTGATAGGGTTCTTTCTAGCTTATAACGTATCAAACCTCCAACATAACTTCTTTGAGCAAGATGAAAAGATAAATTTGGAGAGCGTACCGAAACCTACAGCAGGGTCCGCTATGACGCTGCAGAGCTCAGAAGCGAAAGCGAAAGTCCTAGCAGTTAGTCCGCAAGGAGAGGGCATAGTAGGCGATGTTACGGTAGAGATAACGCCTGGCGACGGGAAGGTACTCATTAACACCAACCCTTTCGTGGAACCGGATACGCAATACAGCGCAGTAACCTCTGTTGAAATAGCAAAAGAAATAACACAAACAGACCTCAAAGACAAAAACGTGCTGATAGACTTCGACATCAACGGAATAGTGCTTGGTGGACCGAGCGCTGGAGCAGCAATGACAATCGCAACAATATCAGCGATAGAAAACAAACCTGTGAAGGAAGGTGTGGCTATAACAGGAACGATAGAAGTTGATGGTAGCATAGGAAAAGTTGGAAGCCTAATCGAGAAGGGAGATGCTGCAGCAGACAGTGGGTATGAAATATTCCTTATACCTGCAGGACAGAAAACATTCACATACTACCAAAAACAGACCGTTAAGAGAGAAACCGGCGGCTTTGTTTACTACAGAACAAGAATGGTGCCAACAACAATAGACCTAAGCGAATACTTCCAAGAAAAAGGACTTAATGTAATAGAAGTAAGCAACATAAAAGAAGTCATGGGTTACATGTTCTGATTCATATTCTTCTTGTACCACTCCTCTTTCTTCTTACAATGAGGGTTAATACAATACTCATAAGGCTTCTTGCCCTTCCTGATCATGTTAATAATGGGGTAGCCGCAAGCGTCACAAAACTTACCAGACGGCTTTGGAAGGGCATACTTCGGGAGAGAGAAAGTTGTCTTGCAGTTAGGATAGTTGGAACAGGCAACAAAATAAGACTTGTTCTTCTTGGAGTACATAATCTTCAAGTCAGAGCCGCAAACAGGACACTTACCAACAATCATTGACTTGTTGACGGTTTCCTTGAAAGCTTCTGCAAGCCCCTTGCCGATGTTTTTCTCGTTCTCCTTGAACTGCTTAAGAGTTTTGGTAAGAATCCTCTTCGCTTCCTCAATAATGTCTTTACCCTCTTTCTTACCCCCAATAATCATGTTCATCTCCCTTTCAAAGTGTCTTGTTAGTTTCTCATCAATTATTTCCGGACAATAGTTCTCAAGAACCTCTATAGTCTTAACACCGAGGGTTGTAACTTCAATAGCCCTCTCCTTCACATAATCACGGTCATACAAACTTTCTATTATATCAGCACGGGTAGCTTTTGTTCCGAGATTTTTTCTTTCCAGAACCTTAACCATGGAAGCAGGAGAGTAACGCTTTGGAGGCTGAGTCTCCTTGTCATATAAAACAAACTCCTTAACATCAAGCTGCTGACCCTCCTTTATGCTTGGAAGCTCAACTTCATCATGCCTAACAAACCTTCCGTAAAACCTGTGCCAGTTAGGCTCAATCGTTTTTATTCCGCTAACAGCAAAAGGCTCACCGTCCACATCTATCTCAACATTCATCTTCTGCCTAACAGCAGGATCTGCAAAAGTGGCTAGAAACCTCCTGACAATAAGCTCATAAAGATCCTTGGCCTTCCCAGTAAGGCCTTCAGGCAAAACACCGGTGGGGTAGATTGCTGGATGAGCAGGGTCGGACTTTTTGCCGTTGTTAGGAATTAAGTTAGACTTTTTTAACAACTCACCAGCAAGGTTCTTGAACTCCGACTGTTTTGAAATGTCAGAAAGAATCTTCTTGAAATTAAGAGTGGAAGGCAACTGGCTGGAACTTGTTCTCGGGTAAGAGATAAAAGAGGCGATGTAAAGCTCCTGCGCGATGTCAAGGGTGTCCTTAGGGCTCAACCTCAGAGTGCGGTAAGACTCCATCTGTAGGCTAGTCAAGTCAAAGGGGTGAGGAGGCAACTGCTCAAACTCCTCGGTCACCACCTTTGAAACCGCAGCCTTTTTTCCATTAACGTGATCCATAACCCTGTCAGCTTCGGCCTTATCCCAAAACTTGTCAGTCTTATGCAAAGCCTCCAACCCGTTCTTAGCGTGAAGCTCGACCTGCCAGTAAGGGACAGGCTTGAAAGCCTTTATCTCATTCTCACGCTCAACAAGGATGTGCAAGGCAGGACCCTGAACACGGCCTGAAGACAAAACCTTGTGAATCCTCGTAGCGTTCTTAACCGAAAGGGTCAAAGCCCTAGAAATGTTAATCCCCCACAACCAATCAAGCTCGTGCCTGGTAAGGCCAGCCTCGGCCTGACCCCGAACAAGATGGGGGGAAGCATGCTCATAAGAGTTGAGAAGCTCTTCCTTAGTAAGCGTTGAGAACTTCATACGCTTAGCATCCTTCTTCTTGCAGGCGTGAATTATGATATTGTAGCCTATGACCTCACCTTCTATATCAAAGTCTGTAGCAACAACAAAAGAATCAGATTTCTTAGCAAGAGACTTGATCAAGGTTAAATACTTTTTCGTGAACGCAGAAGATTTGTTGACGTCAGCAGAAACCTTCCACTCAATATCAAAAACGGGGTAAGTCCACTTTCCCTTTGTCTTCTCACCAACAGTGTAGAGATGACCTACAGCACTTACAACAATTATGTCCTTTCCCTTGTACTTAAGCTCGTAATAAGGAACCTTGTTAACCGACTTCTTCACCGGACTGTCATCAGCCAGAGCGGTGGCTATCTTAAGCGCCGCACTAGGCTTCTCAGTGATAATTAACTCTGCCATAGAAAGACGAATAAAAACCAAGTTATTAAAAACTTTCTGTTTAGAACAAAGAATGCTCAGAGCCTGGGAGGTAGAGTACCACAACATCATGCTAAGCCAGATAAAAAAGGGAGTATATTCTGAATAACGAAAAAATTTAAATCCCTAAAAAGATAGGGTAAGCATATGGCAGACGATATGAAAAGGTGTCAATTCTGCAACAAAAACTTCAAGATAGTGGATAAAATTGACGTTCTCGGAAACTTGAAGCCGGAAAACTACGTATTAAGAAAGAACGAATACGGTGAAGACCAGTACTTCGAGAAAGAGTGCTGGAACAAATATGCCCAGAACAGGATGAGAAGCAGGAAACAAGAGATAAGAGACGAGTTCAAAGAACTAGGGCTTTAGATTTTTATTATCTTACCTTGCCTACCCACATTAATTATTTTTGTTCTACCGATTTTTTCTTCCACACCTTCTGCCTCGTGAACGTGACTGCACAACAAGATGTCCGGTTTAAGCTTGCTCACCGCCTTCCTAACTCCAGAAGAACCTGGGAAGAAAGAGGTAAGTTTACCCATCAAAGTCCCCTCGGGGTGAACGTGAGTGACCATAATCTTCTTCTTAGCACTCTTTATCTTCTGATAAGCCCTACTCAATATCTTTGTAATCTCTTCCTCCTTCAACCTGTTCAACCCGACATTGGCAAAACCGCAGCCGAAGAAACCGACACCCTTAACCTTAACAGAGTAAGCATGAAGGTTTGTTGCATCATAAAGCTCCGCAAGAAAATCAGCAGTAGCCAGGGTCTCATGATTGCCTGGAACTAAAAGAACTTTCTTCTTCCTCTTAACGAAAGGGCCTATAAGATTTGAAGTAGAACAGTCATCAAGAGTTATATCGCCGCAAAGAACAACGAGGTCTACCTTATTCTTCTCAGCCTTCCTAGCCAAAGCGTTAGCAAGCCTCGTATCGCCGTGAAGGTCGCCAGCAGCAAGAATTTTCATTTTACTGGTTATCTACCAAACCTTCTCTCCCTAAGCATGTAATCTTCTATAGCCTCAATCAAATCTTCTTTTTCGAATTCTGGCCAATTCTTAGGACACCAGTAAAGCTCAGCGTAAGAACCCTGCCATATCAAGAACCCAGAAGTTCTCTGCTCACCAGAAGTTCTTATTATGAGGTCGGGCTCGCTCTCCATGTAAAGCTCCTTAGAGAAAATCTGCTCGTTGATCTGGTCAACGTCAACTTTGCCTTCCTTGATCTTCTGAGCAATCTTCTTAATAGCGTCAATAATTTCTGCCCTGCCACCATAAGCCATAGCAAAATTAACGATGTAATCCTTGTAATTCTTGGTAGCTTCCATCAGCTCCTTCATAGCATCATAAACAAGCTTAGGAAACATTTCAATCCTACCTATGAAATTAATCCTTATCTTGTTCTTGTGAATCCTCGGGTCGTTCTTAACAGCCTTAAACTCCTTCTGAAAAAGCTGCATCAAGTAATCAAACTCGTCCTTAGGTCTGTTAAAGTTCTCGATGGAAAAGGTATATAGGGTAACCTCATGTATTTCGAGCTCCTTACACCAGTCAAAAAGCTTCCAAATCTTCTTAGCGCCAAACTCGTGTCCCTTCCATGGCTTTATCATAAGCCGCTTGGCAAAACGCCTGTTCCCATCTAATATAATTCCTATGTGTTTTGGTACTTTACTCTCTGTAGGTTCCATGTTGAAAACAGAAAAAAGGTCGCTTTAAAAATCTTTCCTTTTTTCAAAAATAGTTAGAACCTAACCCCTTTTTATTTTTTTAACAAATCTTCTCTTACAAAGGTGCCTTCTATGAAACACATGATGCTTAGGACCCTCAATTTTAAAATCTTTCAATCCCAAAGTTACTATTCCGCTTACAATAGCAAGACCTGCACTTATAACAAACAATGTCTTAAAACCGATAAAATAGCCTATTGCACCGCCAATCAAAGCAGAAATCGCCTCTGCATAACCGGTGGACATGTGAAATAACGCCCACTCAAAACTTTCCTTAGACCTATCTAAAGAACGAGAAAACCAAGCATCCCAGGCAGGGTCGCCGATTGCCAAAGTAGCACCATACAAAACTTGAAGGAAGAATATATGATAGATGTTCTCAACAAAAATATAACCCAAGAAAGTCAGCCCTGCAAGGAAATAAGCAAAAGCAAGGAACCATTTCCGGCCATACTTATCAGCAAGCTTGCCCATTGGTAACTCAAAAGTTGCCATACATACGAGAAAGATAAAATATGCTATGCCCACGTCAAGAATGTTACCCCCTATCTTTTCGACAAAAATCGCATAGATAGGACCGAAAAGCCCGAAGCCGAAAAGGAAAATCGTTTCTACAAAGATAAGCCTTTTAACCGTTCTGTTCATTTACCACCAATCTTTTTTATTCCCCCCATATACTTCTGCAAGACAGCAGGAACTTTTATCGAACCGTCCTTCTGCTGGTAATTCTCGAGTATAACAACCATAACCCTTGAAGTCGCAATGGCTGTGTTATTCAGGGTATGAAGAACCCTCTTCTCACCTTTCTTATCGATGCATTTTATATTCAAGTCGCGAGCCTGATAATCTGTACAATTACTTAAAGAGCCGACCTCCTCATACTTACCTGTAGTGGGCCTGTACGCTTCCAGGTCAGAGCTTTTTGCCTTCCAATCCCCAAGGTCGCCTGAACAGCACTCAAAAATCCTGTAAGGAATCTTCAACTTCCTGAAAAGCTCTTCTGAGTTTTTCTGCAACTCATCATAATACTTCCAGGAATCCTCAGGCCTGCAGAAAACAAACTGCTCCACTTTGTTGAACTGATGAGTCCTCCACAAACCTTTCTCATTTATTCCGTGACTCCCTATCTCCTTCCTGAAACACATCGAATAAGCACAGAATTTCAAAGGGATGTCCTCTTCAGGTATCGCTTTATTTGTCAGCATACCTAGGACCGCATGTTCACTTGTCGGGATCAGGAGCAAATCCTCCCCCTCCACCTTGTACAGCATCGTCTGCAAGGACTGCTCGAAATTGCCAGCGGCCTTAGCAACCTTCTCCCTTACTATCAGAGGGGGCTCAACATAGGTGTATCTCTTCTTAACTAAGGTGTCAATCGCAAACCTAATCAGAGCCTGGTTAAGCAGAGCAAGCTCACCCTTAAGAAAATAAAAACCGTTACCAGAAGTCTCAGCAGAAGCATCAAAATCTGCCACGCCAAGGCTTTCAGCAAGCTCAACATGGTTTTTTATCGGGAACTTAAACTTCGGGACCTTGCCCCATTTCTTAATCACCTTATTCTCTGATGCGTCCTTGCCGATGGGAACGGATTTGTGCATGATGTTCGGAACCTTAATCAGCAAAGACCTGTTCACTGCAGTTAATTCCTCAAACTCCTTCTCCAAGGCCTTAATCCTGTCAGGAATCTCTTTAACCTCTTTTATCTTATGAGAGAAATCCTTCTTTTCCTTCTGCAGTCGGTTTATTTCCTCAGAAATCTGGTTGCGCTTATGCCTCAAAGAATCAAGATCCTGCTTTATTTTTATTGACCTTTCGTAGTTGCCAACAAGCTTAGAAACAAGGGGGATACGGTCCGGCATGAACTTCTTTTTCAAGTTCTCTTCAACAAGCTTCCTGTTCTCCCTTATGAACCTGATATCAAGCATTAGAGAGGGAAAAAGAAGGAAAGTTAATAAAGTTTTTGCCGAAACACAAAACTTAAAAATAAATTATATAAAACTTTCTGTTTTATCGCTTTTGATATATATTTTAAAAGCAAACATTTAAATATAAGCGATTAATTATGAATGTTTCAAGATAATAACGCTAGAAAGAGTGTGATAGGGGGAGCACGATGGTTAAAAAAGATATTTTTGAGGTATTTTTCAGGAGAAAACCGGCGATGATACTGGTTGCTCTGAGAAAAGGCGGTAAAAACAGGTATGGGAGCGTTCTAGCAAAAGAAGTTGACTGCACTTATTCACACGCAGTTAAAATCCTGCAAGAGATGGAAAGGGCAAAGCTCGTTGAGTTTGTCAAACAGGGCAGGATAAAGATGATAAAACTTACAGATAATGGCAACAAAGTTGCGGAATACATAGAAAAAATAAAGGCGTTGCTGTAAGAATTAAAAGTAAGTTTTATTAAACTCAAGTTCTCATTAAAGGGGGTGAAAAATGCCATTTAGCAAGAGCTTTCCAAGGACAAAGGACAGTTACAAGGTATGGGAAGAGATAGAGCTCACCCCAGAAGAGGAAAAGGAGCAGGAGACTAAGGCGAGAGAAGAAAACATAAAACTGATGGGCGAATGCTTAGACGAGGCAAAAAAGATAATCGTTGACAAAGGACTCAAGCCTTACCAAAGTGACATTGTTGCCATGGGCATCGCATTGTTTGAAAAGATTTCTTCACACCAGGTGTACTGGAAAGAGAGAAAAGCAAAAGAAAAATTCAAACAGGTCACTTCAACTCAGAAAAGCGCTTAGAAAAATAGTGAAAAATCCCCTCAATCTGCGACAAGTGAGTTTCCTTAAACAAAGATTCCCTAAATTGATTGTCAATCCTAACACCATTTTTCTGCAAGCCCTGCTTCAGCCTGTGATAAAGCTGCTTACCTTCCCTATCCAAGTCAGTCAGGATTATAACTTCCTTGTGTTTTAATGATATCTCTTCAATGAACTCAAACAAAGGCTTGCGAGAAATTGAAATAACATTCTTTACGCCCAACTTGCGCAACGCTTTCTTATCTTTTTCACCCTCTACGATAATCCATTTTTTAGAACTCTTAATCTTTTCCAACCAATCGTTCATTTTTGAGTGCAGTAAAATCTCTGGAAGGTATCCAAGACCACACCCTCATCATTCCTGGACATGAAAAGATTAGTACCTTCAGACCAGACATAAAGTTTCTGATTCTTCTTATTGCACTTAATAACCTGAATCTGCCTGCAAGCAGTCTGCTGGTAACACGTCAAGTCCGTATCAACCTGCGTCTCCCTCAAAACTTTACCGAGATAATCCTTCCAAGTCTCATCACCTAGCGTCCTATTACCCAGCGCTATGTTGATAATCCTCAAACTTGAGATATTGTACTCCTGACCGCTGTTCTTATACCTCAAGTTAAAGAAGGGATCCTCTGGGAGGACAGCACCCTGCTGGTAATAATAATTCTTAGTGTCAAGATGATAGAAGTAAGTCCACCAACCCCCCTCGGAATACCTCGCATTGTACAGAATCATACCCCTCATGATCTCCTCTGAGTTCCAATCAAGCAAATCAACATCGCTTGTGATTTGAGTGAAATAATAATCGTCGAGCTGCTTCTTCATATCGGCATTCTCTTTCTCAAGCAGAGAAATCCTGTCCTCTAATTCAGAAACATATGCCTGAAGGTCCTCCAACTCCTGATCACAAGAACTGCTGCTGATAATTTGAGTAGGGACCTGCTGAGCGCAGCCGCTAAGCAAAAACATCACAACAAAAAATAGTAAAAACCCCCTCATAAGATAAGAAGAGGAAAAGAAACTTTAAATATTTTACTATTACGATAGTGCTAACAAAAAGTATATAAAGGATTTGTGTTTTAAGGTAGATTGATGCAAATACAGTTGGCACAGAAACCAAAAAATCCGGTGATAATAGAGGGATTCCCAGGATTCGGACTGGTTGGGACGATTGCAACAGAATTCTTGATCAAACACTTGGAAGCGAAACAGATAGGAAAAATATGGTCAGATGAGTTAATGCCAATTGCAGCAGTACATGATTCAAAAGTAGTCGAACCTTTAGGGATATACTACGATAAAAAACACAACATAGTGATAATACACGCTCTCAGTGCAGTAAAAGGACTTGAATGGAAGATATCAGGAGCTTTATTGCAACTATCAAAAATGGTCAAAGCAAAAGAGGTCATAAGCTTAGAAGCGATAGGATCAGAAGAGCAGGGGATGAGGACATTCTACTACGCAAGCAGCGATACAAAGAAAAAAACATTCGAAAGCCTCGGATTACAGCCGTTAAAAGAGGGGATGGTTATGGGCGTTACCGGAGCGTTACTCCTAAAAAACCCAACTTTGGTATCCTGTGTGTTCGTAGAAAGCCACGTCGGACTGGGCGATAGCAAAGCCGCAGCAAAAGTCATAGAAATCCTCGACGATTACCTGGGATTAGACGTTGATTACAAACCGCTGATAAAAGCAGCCGAGAAATTCGAACAAACAATAAAAGAAATCCTAGAAAAAGGGAAGAAAGCAGCCGAACACAAGAGCAAGAGAGAAGAAGACCTGAACTACCTGGGTTAATTCTATATTTTTTAACACAAATTATTTTATTAATACAGGAAAGAGGAGAATATTATGGATAACATAACACTTTCTTGTCTCGGACAATGTCAGTATAGCCCGAAAGATTTCAAAATTGACGAGAGATTAAGGGAGTACATAACATATGGGGGTTTTTGTACAGAGATAGACGTGAGGGGGGGTTTGTTTTAGATCCGGATTACCCAAAAAAATCATATTTTTGGAAAAGCCCAGAATCATCGCTAAGATTAAAAGTAGAAAAAGCAGGGAGGGTAAGAGACAGAAAACCCGACCTAAAAAAAGTTTCTTTCATAAGGAGCTATACCTACCCAAACATAGGTCTGGTCGAGAAACTAGAAAGTTAAATTTTTAAACATAAGACTTCTTAATCCTTACTTATTATCGAGGGATTTATGGAAGGTATGGTAGCATAAGCCCTACTGAACATGATTGTGCTTGTATCAGTCATGCTCGTACTCGGGAAAATAAAAAAATAATGACTGGGCCCGATGGGATTTGAACCCACGACCTTCTGGTTAAGAGCCAGCTGCTCTTCCAACCTGAGCTACGGACCCTCATTTAATGAATTCTTTAAGGTCCTTATTTTTCTTATTTAAAACCTTTACCCTTCTCCAGCCCAGGATCTCGAGCTTATCCTCACCACAGTTAGGACATTTGGTCGGAGCGAGCGCTTTCTTCGTCACATTAGACATCCATTCCCAACCGCAAGAACGACAGGACATGGTGTAACGCAACATGTCAGACGATTCGGAAGGGAGAACCAAGCTCTGCTTGAAAATACCAAAATTAAAAGTGAAGAAAACAAGAAAGATAAACATAAGAGCGACAATCACAACCTTGAAAAGCATAACATTTTCAGACGTGAAAAGGAAGTAAGTAATCACGGCTGCGAGAACATAAAGCACAAGAAGCATCCACTTCTTCATCAGGGAGAGCTCTTCCATGCCTAAAAAGAGCCTACTGAAATATTTAAGAATTGTTATGTTCAAAAAACATGCTTAAAAAATCTACTTTTTGACAAAAAATTTTAATCAAAGCATGTGTTAAAACCTTTCATAAATGCTTAAAAGTTTTAAGCGGGCATTCTTATTGTTCATACTATGTATTGCTTACACTATCTATTTTATAAACAATATATCTTACAAGCAATATATATGCTATACAATAATAATGTTTATAAATTATTGAGCATACAATAAATACATGAAAGAGGTGCCGGAATTTCTAGATCTTAGGGGTTTTTTATCGTTCCACATACTCCACGAGCTGAAAAAAGGCAAGAGGTGCGGGGACGATCTGGCACTGAGCATAGGGAGCAGGAAAGGAACAAAACTGACACCTGGAACAATCTACCCTGCCTTGAAAAAGCTCAAAAAACACCAACTGGTAGTTTACAAGAAGGACGGGAGAAAGAAGATATACGAGCTTACTAAGAAGGGTGAAAAGGAATATTTAATAACTAAAAAGATAGTCAAAAACGTGTTCAAAGGGGTATAAAAGGAGGGGAAAATGAAAACTATGTATAAGGACCACCTTCTAGACGAATGTTTTGACATAGACGACCTGATAAGGTGGACCAAAACACAGATGGACCACTGCCACAGGACAGATCACCTCGAAATATATGAAAGAATGTACACATTACTCGAGAAAGTCAAAGAAAACCAGACAAAATCCAGATACCAAGAAGAGTTTGGTAGAGACCGAAAGGTAGAGAAAGTTTGCCTGATAGATTCAACTTAAAAAAATAAAAAAAATTTTAATAAAAAACTAAAGGTTTTTACCTCTTTTTCTTTTTCTTCTTGCCGCCACGAGCCATCTTTGCTTCGCAGACGTTACCTTTAGCGTCTATGTAGTAAAGGTAACCGGGCTTCCTCTTAACGGCATGTTTCAAAAGGATAGTTCCCATTTACTTTTTCACCTCTCTAATTTATATCGAATATAGAAGGATTAATAGTATATAAATTTAGCGTTTTCGCCGAGGAGGGCTCATATGGTGTCGAGGGGGCTTTTTATCCTGCTAATCTGCTCCCGCGAGACATGGGTATATATCTGTGTCGTCGACAACTGCGAATGGCCGAGCAATTCCTGTATAAGCCTTATATCTGTACCTCCTTCAAGGAGGTGGGTTGCGAAGCTGTGACGGAGCACGTGAGGAGAAACATTCTTCTTTATCCCTGCCTTCGAAGCTGCCTTCTGTACAAGCTTCTGAATGTTGCGAACAGAAAGATTGCTCCCTTTAGAGTTAGGGAATAAGTACTGCTCGTTCTTATCCAAAGTCAAGATGTAACGCCTCAGCCCATTAACTACAGTCTGAGAAAGTATTGTAATCCTGTCCTTGTTACCTTTCCCTGATTTCACCCTCACTATCTTACCATCCAAATCCAAGTCATTAACCTTAAGGGTAACACATTCTGAAACACGGAGACCTGAAGAATAAATCAACTCCATTATCAACCTAGTTTTGTCACGGGGGGCTGCTTCTATCAAGGATTTAATCTCTTCCTTTGTAAGTACGGACGGGCTGGACTTGGGAATTTTTGGAGTTTTCAGATTAACAATACCCTTCCGCATCATCTCATCATAAAGAAACTTAAGAGCAGCCTTCTTCAAAGCAATACTTCTAGGTGCTGCCTTCTCATCAGAAATCGCGTGAGCAAGATAATTCTTAATGTCCTCCTCAGTGACCTGACTGGGTTCCTTCTTAACGTAATCCAAGAACAACTTATTATGCCTGATGTACGTTTTGATGGTTTGTTGAGAAAAACCACGCAATTTAAGCTCAGTTTCCAATTGATCAAACATAAGGTCACCTCTTTTTTAATGGCATCCTCCGTTAAGGACTATTACAATCCAGACACCCCTGAAGCAAACTTCCTTACTATTAAAGCTTTATCATTCTCACTTAAGTGACGGAGATAATCAATCAGGCCATCACTTGTCTTCACACCATAATTAACGCCTGCTTCAATTGCCAAGTATAAGATACCATCAACAGTATTTGGGTTTATGTATTTAGAACTCAACCTCTCGCCAAGCAGAACAACAAGCCTATCAGTAGTATCCTCAATATTATCAACTAACTCTTTCCTATCATATATCTCCAGTACGTCCTTAACTAACTTTGAAACCATGTGAAAAACCTAGCTTTACGGCTGAAAAAGGGGAATTCCTATATAAAGATTACGCATAAAAAAGTTTATATATTTTCTGACTCACAAGAATAAACATGGGAAAGATGAAAAGAGTTTTCTATGCCGGATTGATAACAGCATATACAGCACTTCTCGGAACAGGGGTTTATGGACTTGTGTGGGAGCGTATGCAACCAGAACAACACATCAGGCAAGCAAAGGTCCTATCAATAAAACAAAACAGCTACATAAGCGACCTGTACTGGTCAACAAGAAGCGTGACTGTACACATAGACAAAGAAAAAAAGCCTGTAAGGTTCACATCAACTGACTGGAACAAAAACCTTAAAGAGGGAGACATAGTCGACTTGGTAATAAAGCCAAGCTTCGCACCCCCCGGTTTGGAAGGGAAGTTCAAAGGAGTAAGCGTTCAGAAGGGCGGGTAGACCTGAAATTCAACAACAAATAGCTTCTAAACTGAGTAAAAACTACGTGGAACGTTGATTATAAGTAGTTTTTATGAGAAATGTGCTATCCAGAGGACATAATGTCTCATTTATGAACCTTTTTCTACAAAGCACAACAAAAATAGATTAAGGGAGGTTATCGAGTGTATAACCAGGAGGGAACTGCATCAGGTGATTCCAATATATGTCACAAGCAGCATCTCTAATACCTTCTGGATCCTGCAACTTCAAGAGACGTTGAAATTTATTGTAAGCCCCGAACACATGCCACAAGGCCCTAGACGGAAAAGCCTTCGTAGCCATGTTCCTAGACACCACCTACACACTAGACGACGTAGTAGTAATAGAGGCTGAAGGCATAGTACTAAAAGACGGCATAGAATACAAGAAATTCTAGAACAATTCAGCACTCAAAGATTTCTCCTCATGAATGTTTTCTATAGCTTTCCTAAAGTAACTAGCCACAGAAATCTCCTTGAATTTTGGATACTTCTTGATCAATTCAGGCCTACAAATAGTATCCATAACCCAGAACTCATCAATACTTTTCTCCTCCTGTATAGCATGCGCTGCCTCCTTGCTCAACTTGTTGTGCACAACAGTGCCAATTACATACCTTGTACCCCTATCCTTAACCTTCCTGGCAGCATTTATCATCGTGCCCCCAGTTGATGATTCATCATCGGGAATAACCACAAGAGAGTCCCTGATATCCCCATATACAACAGCCCTACCCGATTTTATGGACTTACCACTCTTTCTCTGCTTAGGGATAAAGCCTGTAATCAACCTAAAAGGTGGTTTACCTTCATAATAAGTCAAAACTCTTTCCTCAAGAGGGTCAACACGATCCTTCTTAGCGTTATTATCCGGCGCTATCAAACCGACCTTCTTCTCCTTCATAAAATAAGGATGTAAATAATCAATCCAAGGCCTGAAAGGCTTAAGCATATCTGAACGTATCCTATAACCACTCTGAATAGCAAGATTATGCGGGTCCATCGTGAGCAACCTGTTAACAAAACAGGATTCCAAAACCATAGCCAGGGCCTGAGCAGAAAGCGGGTCCCTAGAACCAGCTTTCCTGTCCTGCCTAGAAAGACCAAGGTGTGGAATCACTGCAGTAATCCTCTGAGCAGAAGCATGATAAGCAGCGTTACAGAATATTATTAACTTCAACAACTTATCACCCAGACTCTCACCATTACTGCCATAATTATGCAAAGACTGAACAACAAAAACATCGCAACCGCGAATGTCTTGATTCGGCTTAACATAAGGTTCACCGTCGGGAAAAGTCTCCTCAACCAACAAACCATTAGTACCCAACTTCTTGCCAAAAAGCTTAGTAGAACTCAAAGCAAAAATAACAGGCCCCTTTTTGTAATCTTCCATTAAAAAAATACTCCTTGGGAGGATTAATATAGATTTATTGAATGGAAAGTATATCTTTCAGACTAACATACAATAAAATTTGAAAGAAAAAAGGGGTATTTCCGGGGTTTTTCACCAAAGCGAAAATCTTCCGGAAAATCAAACCTTACCGCTCACACTCTTACAGGCCTTTTCCAGAATATCCTCGAGTTTTGAACGCTCATCCTCAAACTTAGAACCCAAATTACCGTAACTGACACTGATATAATACAAATCCTTCGTAATAGCACGATGATAATTTGCGATGTGAATAGGGATGCGGATGTTCTTATGCCTAGCTAAAACATGAAGAGCATACCTATCCTCGAAAGAAACCAACTCAAAAGGTGTGAATGACTGAGAGGCAAAAAGGGAACCCAATTCCTTAATGATCTCACCCTGAACCCTATTCTCACCAACATAGCGAAAAAGAAAAGCCCTCTGAGAGATAAAATGGCGCTTATTCTTATTAGGTTCATAACCCAAATACTTGAATTCTGGCATTGTGCGGAGGAAACAGATGTATTATTTAAACTTATTTATCAACAAAAAGATGCTGCTTTTTCTTACAAGTTTCAAGCAGGAACACAAACACCAAGCTCGTCGGCAATCTGACCAGAAAGCCTACAACCATAACCCTCAGGACAGGTAAATCCAGCAACCCCCCCACACTCACAATGAGCCTCACAAACAGTAGCACAATACTTAGCACCCGTACCAGCACAAGGACTACCGCATTCATTCCAGTTACCGCCGGCAGACTCACACACATCCTCAGTCAAACCATACTGGCCCCCACAATCAGAAGGACAGCCACCATCACGCTCGCTACCCTCACAAACACCGTTGCCACAGACGGGATTCTGCAAATCAACGCAACGAGTAACCGCCCCCTTCAAGTCAACAGGATTACAATAACCGTTAATACAAGCAGCACGAACACCAGGACAACGATAAGCAGGGCAGTTGGAATCAACTACACACTCATCACCCGAAGGCTCGGAAACAGGATTATTCCTCTGAGTAAGAGGGATAACAAGGATTACGATTAAAAGAACTATGAGTATTAAAATAACCCAAGACAGAGGACGCCTAAAATGATGTTTCATAGCAAGTAAGAGGCATATTTAATTAATAAAATTTGCTATGAACAGACTTCAAATAAGACTGAAAAGGGGGTTTAGCAGCATTTTTAACTGAGTTAACAATGTAATCAACAGGATCTGGGTCCCCCTCGAGAAAAGTCTGAAGTACCTTATCGCCAGAATTGACTTTAGAGGGATTAACAATAAATTCCAAAGGAGGCGGGTCGTCGCTAGAAGCCATAGTTTACACAGAAAAGAAAAACGATGAAAGTTTTTCCGTGCTTGAACACCCCCTAAGAAAATTATAAATCAAAGTTATATATAAACTTTTGCAACTAACTGGAAAGAATCTCATCCTTACCATAAATCACCTTATGACCGTTCTCGTTTTTCAGCTCCCTTTTCTCAGCAGAAAACTTCCTGGACTGCAACTTAGCCTCCTCATCTACCATCTTATGAGCAACATCCTTGCCGAATTTAGTCTCGTAAAACGCCTCTTCCTTCTTCTGAGCCGCATCATATGCCTGATTATAACTAAACCCCTTCTTAATCAACTTACGAGTCTCGATCTCAAAAACAGCCAAACCCTCAAAAAATCTCTCAGGAACGTCACAATCTATGTAAATAATACTCTTTTTCTCATAAAGATCAACAATTGCACCAACAAGCCTGCTAGAATTATTAATAAGGTACTTCTTGCTTTCGTAAATCAATTGCCTGACCCATGTAGTTTCAACGATAGGGGGCGTTGTAGTAATGTCCTTAGGCTTCTTTGTACGCGTAACCAAACGCCCTGGAGATATGGAAAGAACGATTTGCTCCTCTTCATTAAGCATTTTAATGGCTTTATCCTTACCAAACTTGGACTCGTAAAAAGAAAGCTCCTTCTTCTGAGCCTCATTATGTGAATAAACATAACTGTGGCCCCTCCTAATCAACTTCCTCTCCTCAATTTCGTGAACAGCAATACCGTCGTGAAACTTATCCGGCATATCGTTATCTATGAGGATAGTCTTGGCATTCTCATCAAAGTCACCCACTCCACTAACCTTTTTAGAATCGTCAATCTTGTAGGTGACCCCATCGTAGGTGAATTCTTTCATTTGTACAAATTTAAATTAAAAATGATAAGGGTATTTATAAATTTTATTATCAAAAAGATTTAATGAATTACAAAAAGTTTCTAGCAAAAAAGGAAGGTTTATTAAAGAGTAAACTTTGTAAGTTAACTATGGTTTTTGGTTTTTTTAAAAAAAGAGACGATGCAGCTCATGAAAAAATTGGGGATCTAAACAAAAAATTAGGTTTTTCTTTTACAAATTTGAAAAAAGATATGGATGCGGTTAACGTTTGGATAACTCACTTCACTGAAAAACACGAAAAACATGAAGACCGGTTTGAAAATTTACACAAAAGATTGGACAAAATAGAGGGAGATATGGAAGAAATAAAGGGGGTTTGGACGCGTGTCCAAACACGTGTCCAAACGGGCGTCCAAACACGTGTCCAAAGGACAGATGTCCGTTTAAAACAGATGTCCGTCCAAACAAACACCCTAGAAAAATTGAAAAATTTATCAGTTATGGAAAGAGGATTGATATGGATTTTACTAAATTCTGATGCAAAAATGAGTTATGAGGATTTGTGTATGATTTTAGGAAAAAACAAATCAACACTTAGGGGGCAGATAACTAACATAAAACTGAAGAGTCCGGATCTCGTGAAAGAGGTTGTAGAGAATGACGGAACAAAGAGGTTCTACGTAGAAGAGAAAGTAAAAGAAGAGATCCTAAAAAAGCCAAAAAAGGTAGAAGTACAGGCAAAGAAAAGGGTAAAAAAATAGGTTAAGAACATGGTAGGAACAGAGAGATTTGTTCGTATAAATTCTATAAAGTGAGAGGAAAATAGGTAGGAAAAGCAATGAAAAAAGGGAAATAACAAGGGTAAATTACGTATAAATTCTATAAAGTGAGAAGAAAATAGGGGATATCAAGAGGTAATAAGAAGGGATTAGGGAGAAACTGGTAAAAAATGAGGGGCGCTGAGAGAAATTAAGTGTTAACAGACCCAAATTACGCATAAAACTAAAAAAGTGAGAGATAATCAGTATTCATCCATAAGTGTTCTCTGATGAGAGTCCAGGTGGAGGTAGATATCAACAAGCTCTTTTTGGAGGTTTAACTCCTTAAATTCGGGCAAAAGTGAGAGTACCGTCGATTTATTGTTGATTTTCCTCTTCAGGATAGGGGCCCCCTTCTTGATGAGATTAAAAACATAGTGCCTAACCCCACTTTCTGAGAGTTTGAGCTGGCTTGCGATGTCAGGATAGGTAACAGAACCCTTGTCGGCCTCTAGTTGATAAATGGTCAAAAATACCAGAAATTCCCTTTTGGGGAGAGATACAAACTTGTTCAGGAGATCTTTTTTCATGGTGGAGAGGGGAAGGGCGGTTTGAGGGGTTGGTAAATGGGGGGTTTGGGTTTTTTGTTCTTCCGTCGATAAAACTGGTAAAGATGTGTTTGTTTGTTTGGGATGTGTTTGTTTGTTTGTTTGTTTGTTTGTTTGTTTGTTTGTTTGGACCCCTTCATTTCCTGTGGAACCCTCTAGCGGAATACCCGAAAAACCCTCAAAATCTTGGCTTTCTTGCCTGTTTTGAGCCATTTTAGAAAGGAAGACCTCCATGAGGTCCTGTTGTTTGGTTATGATTTCTTTTAGCGCGTTAAACTCGCTTCGGAGGCTGTCAATATCGGCTTTTATCTTGGAAAACGCTAATTTCAGCCTCTCTTCCCTTTCAGAATCAAAATCAGCCATTTTGTCTCTCCGAGCACGTCCCTAGATGTGTTTGGGATGCGTTTGTTTGTTTGTTTGAGAACTATTTTAACCAATATAATCGCTAGCCTTAGACTTAGGATTTATCGTCGGTAATTGCATGTGTGGAGGCAAATTAACATCCTGAATAAGACTCAAGGCCTTGATGTTAGACCTTACCAAGGCTGTGTTGAGCAACAAGGTCATGATTGGTACAGGAAGCTCCTTATTTTTCTTCCAACCATCAAACAATTTCTTAATCTCAGCGGGCTCATCAATGAAAAGTATGTGGCCCTCAATTAAGATCTTACCCAAACCAGGTTCGTAATCTACAGAAAAATCAAAGTTACACTTAAGGATCTCTTCCTTTTTCTTAGGGCTGAGGACAATCTCCTGCTTTTTAATATCCTTGATAGAAAGATTCCTCTTAACCTTAACCTGCCCCTCGACGGGCTTAATCCTCTCTACAAGGATCTTATCGAAATTAAAACCAACTATAGGCATAACCGAAAGAAATAACCGGCCCTATTTAAAGATTATTGTATTACATTCTATCTGGAGCGGTAATACCGAGGAGACCCAGACCGTTGGCAATAACCTGCTTGGTAGCCGCAACCAAAGCCAACCTCGCCTTTGAAATGTCCTTATCCACACCTATGCACTGACAGTTGTGATAAAAATCTGAAAAAAGCTTAGCCAGCTGATAAAGGTAGTTAGCTATGATGTGCGGGTGCAAGGTGTCAGCAGCGTCGGAAACAACCTTCGGAAAGAGCGACAGGTGCTTCACAAGATTGAACTCCTGATCCTTGGAAAGGAGACGACAGTCAACCTTACCCGGCTTAAACTTAGCCTTCCTCAAAATAGAAGAGGCACGAGCATGAGCATACTGGATGTAAGGGCCCGTATCACCCTCAAAAGAAAGGGCAGTGGACCAGTCAAAGGCCACGTTCTTATCATTAGAAACCTTCAAAAAGGTGTATTTCAAAGCGCCCAAACCAATAACCTTTGCTAATTTATGCGAACTTTTACCCTCCCTTGACTTAATCTCCTTATCAGCCTTAGAAACAAGCCCCTTCATAAAATCCTTCAACAAAACAACGTTACCCTTTCTAGTAGACATAGAAGCCCCTTCTGTCAGTAAAACGTAGGAATAATGAACAACTTTTGGAAAAGGTTCGCCTAATAGCTTTAAAGCAGAGGAAAGCTGCTTAAAGTAAAGCTTCTGATCTTCACCGACGACAAGTATGTTGTTTTTAGCCTTCTTCACCTTTTCAATTGTATAAGCAACGTCTCTCAGGGCATAGAGTGAGGTACCATTAGACCTTGTGAGGACAAGATAGGGGGCCTTCATCTCAGTCTTATACTCCTCCTGGTTCAGAACCTTACGACCATCAGCATCGGTAAAACACTCAGAAAACTTCTCAAGCCTCGCCAACACCTCCTTAGTGGACTTATCCCAAAGATACTTTGACTCATAATCAAAAAAGTCGTAATTGATACCGAGCTCAGAGAGTATTTCACGCTGACCCTTAATGGAAATACCGACGATATCCTTGAAACGCTTCTTAACCTTCGCATCGCCACGCTCAAGCTTATAAAGCAAATCAAAAACTTCCCTCTCAAGCCCAGGATTCTGCTTAACCTTCTTATTAATATCGACGTAAAGTTTCAGCAAGGAATCAAAAGAAGGCTTCCTGCTCTTAGCTGCAAAAACAAGCATAGCAACCTGTTTACCGACGTCATTAACGAAGAAATGCGTCTCAACCTTATGACCCTGAAACCTGAAAATGCGAACAAGAGAATCGCCAATAATAGCATTCCTCGCACGACCGAGATGGGGGGGAGCATTAGGATTAAAGCTTGTATGCTCAATAAGAACCTTCTGACCCTTGCCAGAACCGTCAGAACCATACTTATCCTTCCCCTTCAAAACACCTGAAAGAACAAGATCATTAAACTTGGCCTTGTTAACAAAGAAGTTAAGATAAGGGCCTGAAGCCTTAATCTCAGAGACAAAGGGAGTTGGCTTAAGCTTAGAAGCAAGTTCAGAAGCAATCTGATTAGGGGACTTCTTCATGACCTTAGCAAGCGAAAAACAAGGAAAAGCAAAATCCCCAAGAAGGGGGTCAGGAGGCACCTCTAGCCTGATTTCAGCATCTTTAAGCTCCTTCTTAAGAAGACTAATAATGTGATCCTCAAACATAAAAAAGTAAAAAGAGGAAGAGAATATTTAAGACTTTTGGAAAGAAAAAATTAAAAAGGTCCTTAAACAACAAAATAAAGGAAAAAGCGATAAACTCGTTTAACCGAAAAAATGAAGGGGTTACGAAAATGACAAGGATATCCAAAAAAAGAGAGGAAAGAATCAAAGAAGAAATTCTAAGCGTCCTATACGAAAACATAACCGGGCTGTCCACGTACAGGATAGGAGAAGAAATAATCAGAGACGACGAGTTCACGCTAAGACTGCTGAACGAGATGAAAGTGAGAGGACTGGTAAAAGAAGTACCAAAAGCGGTGACAGGAAGAGAGTACAAAACAAAAAAGGTGTGGGCGCTAACAAAAGAAGCATTCGAAGCATACAAAGGTTTATTGTGATTTAGAAATCTTTCTCCAAATAGATTCCCTGCCCTTCCAATCCAAGGCCACTTTCAAAACTTCCCTGATATTAGAAACAGGAACTATATCCACCTTAGAAGCCGCATCCTTGGAAAGAACAACATCTTTCAAATTAGATTTAGGAATTATTACAGTGTGAATACCCGCCTCTATAGCTGCCTCAATCTTAGAGGTAACACCGCCAACAGCAAGAACCTCACCACGAACAGACAGCGAACCAGTCATAGCCAAATCCTGCTTAACAGGAAGCTTCTTCAAAGCAGAAATGATAGCGGTAGCAACAGCAATAGAAGCAGAGTCACCCTCAACACCCTCCTGTGTCTGCAAAAACTGCACATAAATGTCATACTTCTCCTTAATGTCCTCACCAAAAAACTTCAAGATAATAGCTGTAACGTTCTTAACAGCCTCCCTAGCAATCTCACCCAAACGACCAGTAGCAACAAACTCAGCCCTCTTACCACCAAGAGTAACTTCGGACTCGATAGGCAAGATAACCCCTGAAAAGGCATAGCCAGAACCGATAACAGCCAAGCCGTTAACACGACCCACACGCCTACCAGAAGTAACGATGACTTCATACTTCTTCTTGTTCTCTATGTACCTATCAGCAATCTGCTGCTCAAGCGAACGGGCAATACGCTTAGCCCCAAGAACATGTTCACGCTGCACAAGCTTAGCACCCTTCTCGTAAGCAAGGTCGCCCGCAGCACGAACAATGCCACCAAGCTCCCTCAACCTCAAGGTAAGGCTGTTAGAAGAGTCAGCACGACGCTTAGCCTCATTAATTATCTCATCAACAGCAGACTTACTGAAATGAGGGATCTTCTTATCCTTAGTAACCTCCTGGGCCACGAAAACAGCAATCTTATCCCTGTTCTCAGGAGTGTCAGGCATGTGGTTATTCATGTAAATCTCATAACCATAACCCCTAATCCTTGAGCGAAGAGCAGGATGCATGTGCTGGACAGTCTCAACGTTACCAGCCGCCACCAAAACAAAATCAGCAGGCACAGGCTCAGAACGAACCATCGAACCGGAAGAACGCTCGGATTGACCAGTTATCGGGTATTTCTTCTCCTGAGTCACTGTAAGCAACTCCTGCTGCGACTTACGCGAAAGGGTAGCAACCTCATCGATAAACAAAACACCACCGTTAGCACGGTGAATCATACCGGGAATCAAGCGCTCATAAGCAGGAGTACCAAAGCCGCCAGACTGCAGAGGATCATGCAAAACATCCCCAAGCAAGGCACCGGCATGAGCACCAGTAGCATCAACAAAAGGAACCTTAACCTTATCAGAATTATCAACAAGAAGCCTCGGCACAATAACTGAAGAGCTGCGAGTACGCTTATTCAAGTTAAGGAAAATCATAAAACCAACGATGAAAACGATACCGGTAATCATGCTGGCTGCGTAAATAATATCAGAAATGTAACCCTTACGCCAAAAATAATAAGGAAGAAGGGAAACCACCAAAACAAAGAGGAACATGATAACACTCTGATTCTTGAAAGAAGACATCGACTGAAGCTTAGCCCTAGTAACAAGAATCTTACCATCCCCCTTAGGAACGGTGTTAATGATTGGGACGTTATCATCAGTAGGATTAGGGACTGAAAGAATGTCCTTAAGACGCTCCCTAGGCAGAAGCTCAGCCAGAGCCTGCCCAATCATAGACTTACCAGTACCCGGATCACCAATCAAGAGAACGTGGCGGCGCTGCCTAGCAGCCTTCTTAATAATATTAACCGCCTCATCCTGACCGATAATCTGATCGGCAATCACAGGAGAAACCTTAATATCCTTTGTAGACTCATACTTGCGGGGCATAGTACAATATATTAAAAGAAAAAACTTTATAAAACTTGTTTTAAGGCCCTAAACGATATCTTCTTCAGCAACAACAACAAAGTCGCCTATAGCCATGACAGCCGAAAAAGGAATGGTCAGATTACCTCCCTTATCCCTTTCCAAATCAAGACCCTGAGCATAACTTGTAGGATTCCTGAGAACAATCTGGATCAACTCACCAGTCCTAGTCTCAAAAGTAATGTTACTAACTTCGCCAAAACGCTTACCAGACTTCGTAACAACGGTCTTACCCATGATCTGTCTAGCGTACCTTTTCTCCCTCTCTTCGTCAACCATTTTAAATCCTCCTCATCTTCAAATATGCCAACTTGTTTATAAAGATTTCTAGTTTACAAAAAAACTATTCACGCTTAAACGTCGAGTTAAATAAACCAGAACCCTTATCCAAACCCTCCTGCCTCACACCCTCAGTGTTCTTCGAAAATACGTTCGCAATAGCAGCACCTGTCTGAACAAACTTATTCTCCTTAAAAAAATCATTCTTAGCAAAGACGGCACTGAAAATTATGAAAAGAATGAACACTATAACAAGAAACAAAACCAGACGACCAGTCCTCTTAAAAAAGAAATGCTTTGCCACCTCAAACAATAGAACACCAACAACCATACCTATGATGAAAATAAGCCAATCCATCCTCTTTTTACCTCCGAAAGGTTTTAAAAATAGTAACAATAACTAATATATAAAGGTAATGATGGCATTCGGCGAACTGAAAATAGAAAAACCAGAATTTTACATGAGGAAGGCAATAAACAGAGCCAGAAAAGTAAAAGTCAAAGTAAAGGATCCGAAAAAGAAAATAAAAGTAAGATTGATGGAAGAGATAAAAACAGCAAAAGACTCAATCTACGAAGACCTAAGCAAGATAGAAAAAACATTCCCAAACATAAACCAACTAGCAGAATTCTACAGAGAACTCATAGAAATAAAAATAGGAACGAAAAAACTGAAAGAGACCCTGGGAAGAATTAACTGGACAAAAAACAAAGCGGCACAACTCCACAATGATTATAAGAACAGAATAAGGTTCAGCAAAAACAACCAAAAAGCAGAAAGAAACAAGAGAGAATTCTACGGAAGAATGAGCTCATTAATAAAAAAAATAGGGGGGGTGCTCAAATACCTGGAAGAAGCCAGAAGAGCGGTAAAAGAGATACCAAACATAAAAACCAAAATCAAAACAGCATGCATAACAGGATTCCCAAACGTAGGAAAATCAACCCTATTAAAAAGGCTGACAAAAGCAAACGTAGAAATAAAGCCATACGCATTCACAACAAAAGACATAATGATGGGCTATGTAGGGAAAGAACTGCAAGTGATAGACACACCAGGAACACTAAATAGGTATGACAAGATGAATGACATAGAAAAAATAGCACACACAGCAATGAAACACCTGGGAGAAACAATAATCTACGTTTTCGATCTGACAGAAAGCTGCGGCTACACATTAAAACAACAAAGCGAACTACTAGAAAAGATAGAAAAAGAGCACAAAAAAGAAATTGTAATATACTTAAGCAAAAGGGATATGCTAAAACATGAAAAAATACTGATGTTTAGGATAGCATACAACAAATACAAAGTTTTTGACCGTGCAGATAAACTAAAGGGATTTCTAATACACCCCCAGACCCCTATTTCTCATGGAAAAAATCAGTAAAAAATTTACGGAAATACCAGAAAATATACACAATACAGAAGCTAAAACCCTAAAACAACAAAAAACTATTCAAAAAATATAATTAGTAATCCAAAAATGACAAAAAGTATCTATTTTGTAAAATTAGACGGTAAAAAGACGTAATTCTAGTAATCTATCAATTAAAAATTTTCTATTTATTATTTAAATATTTCCGTGTTATAGTATAATATATAGAATAAAATATATATATTAAAGTAAAAAGTGTTATTACTCAAGAAAAGTTCCATAGGAAAGGATGGTGTTACTTTTCAGCAACATTTCTTAATTCAGAAATGATAACACAACAAAACACAAGAAAAATTGTAAAATGAAATGTGCAATGGAACACAAGGGGTAGGTGATACAACTTACAAAATAAAAATCTTTAAATACACCATAGTAGTTCCTCATAATGAATTTTAAAATTTTTTTCAAAAATTTTGACTAATATATGGAAAGGGGGAAACGATGTCTGAAACGGGGTTAAGTAAATTCTTAGAGAACTACCTCAAAAAGGATCCTTTGTTCATAAACAAAAAATACCTTCAATCAACCTATGTGCCAAAGGAAATACCACACAGAAAAAAACAAATGGAAGAGGTAGCAAGCATACTAGCACCAGCTTTAAGAAAAGAAAAACCATCCAACCTATTCATATATGGAAAAACAGGCACAGGAAAGACCGTAGTAATAAAATACGTAACAAGAGAAATAGAAGAAATGGCACAGAAAAACAACGTGCCCCTAAAAATAATATACTTAAACTGTAAACTACAAAGGGTAGCAGACACAGAATACAGACTAATAGCACAAGTAATACAGGAGATGGGGGGAAAAGTAGCAACTACAGGACTGCCAACAAAAGACGTGTATGACGTATTCCTAAAAATGATAGAAGAACAAAAAATAATGCTCATAATAATACTTGATGAAATAGATCAGCTCGTCAAAAAAATAAACGACGAAATTCTATACACACTAACAAGAATAAACACAGAACTGAAACACAGCGTGGTAAGCCTGATAGGAATATCAAACGACCTGAAATTCACAAACGAACTTGATGCGAGAGTAAAAAGCTCACTGTCAGAAGAAGAAATACTATTCGAGCCGTACAACGCCATACAACTACAGAGTATACTGAGACAGAGAACAAGGATGGCGTTAAAAGATGATGTGCTAGAAGGGGGGTTAATCGAGAAGTGCGCAGCATACGCGGCAAGAGAGCACGGAGATGCAAGAAGAGCGATAGAACTGCTCAGGGTGGCAGGCGAATTAGCAGAAAGAAACAACCAAGAAAAAATACTAATCAAAAACCTGGACCAAGCAGAAGAAAAAATAGACAGGGACAGAATAATAGAAGCAGTAAAAATAAACCCAAAACAATTCAAACTAGTGACATACTCAATACTGGAACTTAGCAAAAACGACGGACAAAAAATATTCACAGGAGACATATACGATACATACAAAAGACATAGCTTGAAAACAGGAGTAAGGCCCTTAACGCAGAGAAGAGTGTCAGACATCATAGCAGAGTTAGACATGCTGGGAATCATAAACACCAAAGTGATATCCAAAGGAAGATACGGAAGAACCAGGGAGATAAGACTAGACCTGCCAGAAACAACGATGGACGAGATAACAAAAACACTCAAAGAGGGCCTGAATCTATGAAGGAAGAGCTCATAAAAAACTTCATAGAACAAGGTTACCTCATAAGTCCAGACCTAATGGAAGAAGAGCTCGACGAAAAATTCTTACAAGACATCGATAAAAAAATAAGAACAGCAACAAAACCTCTAGTGATAAACAGGGATTTACATAAAGTGCTCAAAAAAACAAGAAAACCATTGATAATAAACTGGACAGAATTCGAAAGATCAAGAGCCCTCATGGAAAAGGGAAAGAACGGAAAAGTCTACGAGACATTCTTGGACTTGATGGAATACAACATAGACGAAGAGAAAAAAGAAAAACTCGACACCATACTGGAAGAGATAAAACAACCAGAAGAAACCTTGGAAATAACAAACGGAGATGGAATAGAACATAATGTCATAGTGCTGGAATCCTACAACGAAGATGCCCAGAAAAGAGATGTAAAAGACTTCGTAAGCCACTTCAAAGCAAGATACAACTCACTCAAAGAAATACTGCAAAACAGATCAGACCTGCAGAACGTGGTATCGATAAACAGACTGAGCGGCAAGACAAAAATACCAAGAACAGAAATCATAGGGATGATAATAGAAAAAAGAACAACAAAAAACGGCGGAGCAACCCTAACAGTAGAAGACCCAACAGGACAAATAACAGTAATAATAAACAAAAACAAAAACGAACTCATAAACCTCACAAAAAACCTGGTCACAGATGAAGTGGTGGGAATAAGAGGAACTCTAAGCGGACAAGTGATATTTGCAAACGAAATCCTAACACCAGACGTGCCACTAACAAAAGAGATAAGAAAAGCGCCAGATGAAACATACGCGGTATTCACAGCAGACCTGCACATAGGAAGCAACCTATTCCTAGCAAAGGACTTCACGAGATTCATCAACTGGATAAACTGCAAAAGCGGAAACAGGGAACAAAAAGAAATGGCAAAAAAAACAAGATACATGTTCATAGTTGGGGATTTGGTAGACGGCGTGGGAATATACCCGGAACAGGATAAGGAACTAGCGATAAGCGACATAAGAAAACAATACGAGAAAGCAGCAGAACTCCTAGGCCTGATAAGAAAAGACGTGAAAATAATAATCTGCCCAGGCAACCACGACGCACTGAGAATATCAGAACCGCAACCGCCACTAACAGAAGAGATGGCACCAGACCTGTTAAAACTACCAAACATCATGATGGTAAGCAACCCTGCCGTCGTAAACATACAATCATCAAAAGACTTCCCCGGATTTGACGTTCTATTATACCATGGTTACAGCTTTGACTACTACGCGAGCAACGTAGATTACATAAGAATGAATGGGGGGTATGACAAACCAGAACTGATAATGAGATTCTTACTACAAAAAAGACACCTAGCACCAACACACGGATCTAACCTGTACATACCGGACACAAAAAAAGACATAATGGTAATAAACAAGGTACCAGATTTATTTGTAACGGGACACATACACAGAGCAGCAATATCCAGTTATAACAACATAACAACGATATGTGCGAGCTGCTGGCAATCAAAAACAGCATTCCAAGAAAAAACAGGACACCACCCAGAACCTTCAAGAGTACCAATAATCAACCTGAAGACTAGGGAAATGAGAATGCTGAAGTTCTCGAGTTAAAAACTATTATTCTATAAAACCAAAAACAATAAAAACAACAAAGGAATAAAGCAGTAGGGAAAGGGGGTAATCATTCTACATGCCTACAGAAATAGACAAATATTTTGAGAATCTAGACCTCGAACTGCAAAAATGCTACAAAACAGCTGAAGAAGCAAGAAAAAAAGGCCACGACCCTCTAGATTACGTAGAAATACCACTTGCAGCTAACATGGCAGAAAGAGTAGAAGGACTGATAAGCGCAGTAGCACCGCAAATCAAAGGTTCTGGAGTGGTACAAAGAATACACGAACTCGAAAAGCAGTATGGCACACTAGACTGGAGAGTAGCACTAACAGTAGCACTAGAAGTAACACAACAAAAATTCTGCAAATTCAAAGACGAAAGAGAAGCCATGGAAATAGGAATAAGGGTAGGGTTTGCATACGCAACAGTAGGAGTAGTAGCATCACCACTAGAAGGCTTTGTTGAACTACAAATAAGACAGAGAAGAGACGGAAAAAATTATTTTGCGTTAATGTACTCAGGACCCGTAAGAAGCGCAGGAGGAACAGGAGCATCAGTATCAGTGTTAATAGCTGACTACATAAGAAAGAAGATGGGATATGAGGCATATGACATCACAGAAGAAGAACTGAACAGGAACGTAACAGAAGTATACGATTACCATGATAGAGTAACCAACCTACAATACTACCCTAGCGAAGAAGAACTAAGATTTTTGATAAAAAAACTGCCAGTACAAATTGACGGCGACCCTTCAGAAAAATATGAGGTAAGCAACTACAAGGATTTGAAAAGAATAGGAACCAACAGAATAAGGAACGGGCCATGCTTAGTTCTAGCAGAATGTTTGGCACAAAAAGCAAAGAAAGTAAACACACAGCTTAAAAAATGGGGAAAAGACTTTGAACTTGAACAATGGGACTTCCTTGACGAATTCCTAGAAATACAGAAAAAAAGCAAAGCACAAGGAGAAGAGGGGGCACAAGAAAAAATCAAACCAGACTACACGTTCATACACGACCTTGTGGGAGGAAGACCGGTACTCACACACCCGCTAAGAAAAGGCGGATTCAGACTAAGGTACGGAAGATGCAGAAACTCGGGGTTCAGCTCTGATGCAGTACACCCTGCGAGCATGGCAGTGATGGACGACTTCGTAGCAATAGGAACCCAACTAAAAATGGAAAGACCGGGAAAAGCGACAGCAATAGCAGTATGCGACCAAATAGAAGGACCAACTGTGAAGCTGAAAAACGGATCAGTAATGATGCTAGACACTGAAGAGAAAGCAAGAAAATACGTCAAAGATGTCGAAGAAATAATATTCCTAGGGGACATACTCATAAATTATGGTGATTTCTTCAACAGGGCTCACAGACTAGTACCTTGCGGCTATAATGAGGAGTGGTACAAGAAAGAACTCGAAAAAGCAGGGATAAAAAAAGAAGTAAACGACATAGAAGAATCAATAAAAATAGCAAGACAAAACAAAGTGCCGCTGCATCCAAAACACACATACCATTGGAAAGAAATAAACAAAAAACAACTGCTAACGCTGTTGAACTGGATAAAACAAGGCAAAACAGAAAAAGACAAAATAACACTGCCATACGTCTACGACGTAACAAGCGACGTAGAGGGAAAAGACCCGAAAAGAGCACTAGAACTTCTAGGATTACCCCATACTGTAACAGCAAAAGAAAACATAACAATAAAGGGAGACGAAGTAACAGCACTGCTGGCAGCACTGGGATTAGATGAATTCAACCACGTAGATGAGGTAGTGCAAAAAATAAACGGCATGGAAACTGAAAACGTGCTGGAAATAGTGAATGCAATCTCAGGAATAACCATAAGAGACAAGTCAGGAACGTTCATAGGAGCGAGGATGGGAAGGCCTGAAAAAGCAAAACAGAGAGAGATGGACGGAAGCCCGCAAGTACTATTCCCGGTGGGACAAGAAGGCGGAAAGATGAGAAACTTCAAAACGGCTATAGAAAAGGGAAAAGTGACAGGAGACTTCCCGATACACAAATGCGAAAAATGCAACAAAACAACCATATACCCAATCTGCGAGCAATGCGGAGAAAAAACAAAGAAACTCTACCACTGCCCGAGATGCAAAAAAGACTACGAAACAGACCAATGCGGAGAACACGGAAAAAACCAGAACTACAAAACACAAGAAATAGACATAAAATACTACTTCGATCAAGCAATCAAAAAAATAAAAACAAAAAACATACCCCCCGTGATCAAAGGAGTAAGGGGAACATCAAACAAAAACCACATACCAGAAAACCTGGCTAAGGGAATCCTGAGAGCGATAAACAAAGTATACGTAAACAAAGACGGAACAATAAGGTATGACATGACAGAAACTGTGCTCACACACTTCAAGCCAAAAGAAATAGGAATAAGCGTAGCAAAACTAAAAGAACTGGGCTACGAAAAAGACATATACGACAAGAAACTGGAAAGAGACGACCAAATACTAGAACTAAAACCACAAGACGTAGTACTACCGGGATTCACAGAAGGACCAGAGGAAGGAGCGGACAAAGTACTATTCAGGGTATCAAAATTCATAGACGAAATGCTACTAAGACTCTACGGAATGAAAAAATTCTACAACCTAAAGACAGAAAAAGAACTGGTTGGACACCTTGTACTTGGAATGAGCCCCCACACATCAGCAGGAGTGGTAGCAAGAATAATAGGATTCTCAAAAACACAAGGATTCATGGCACACCCACTCTACCACAGCCTGATGAGAAGAGATGCAGATGGAGATGAGGCATGCGTAATACTACTGCTAGATGCACTAATAAACTTCTCGAGAAGCTACCTGCCCTCCCACAGGGGATCTGTACAGGACGCACCGCTAGTGCAATCATCAAAAATAATACCCACAGAAGTAGACGACATGGTATTTGACATGGACGTCGTATACGAGTACCCCCTAGAGCTGTACGAAGCAGCACAAGAATACAAATACCCCTGGGAAATACAAATAGAACAACTAAAATCAAGACTGGGAACAGAAAAACAATACTACGATTACGGATTCACGCATGACACAACGGACATAAACGATGGAACAAGAAGAAGCGCATACAAAAACATACCAACCATGCTGGAAAAAATAATGAAACAATTACAGCTAGCAGAAAAAATAAGGGCAGTAGACGAAGCAGACGTAGCAAGACTGGTGATAGAAAAGCACCTACTCAGGGACATAAGAGGAAACCTGAGAAAATTCTCAATGCAACAATTCAGATGCGTAGACTGCAACCAGAAATACAGAAGACCTCCATTAACTGGAAGATGCAAATGCGGAGGAAGGATAATATTTACGATATCACAAGGAAGCATCATAAAATACCTGGCGCCATCACTGTTCTTGGCAGAGAAATACTCGCTTCCACCCTACTTGAGACAAACCCTAGAGTTGACCAAAAACAGGATAGACAGCGTATTCGGAAAAGAAGTAGACAAACAAGAGGCCCTGGGCAAATGGTTCTGAAATGCCCAAAATGCAAATCCGAAGACATAACCCTGTACATGGGCGCGCACTTCGGAAAATACATATGCAAGAAATGTGGGTATATAGGAGCATTAATACTGGAAGAAGAAGATAAGAAGAAAAAGGCAAAAAAGAAATAATTCGTACTACACTATACTTGGCTGAAGATAATAGGTGTTGCGCATGAAATCAGGTACAACTTTCTTTATTACAAGATTCTTGCCAATATATTTTTTAGGCTCGCTGGCATGAAGTATGTAAACATCATTCACATAACCCATCTTAGCCCTAACACGAATTATCGATTCAGACTGTCCCTCTTTGATAATTTTTTCAAGCTTCAAATGCGTGCCAACAGGATAAGACCTTGCAGGTTTAAAGACAAAATCCCTATGCTTCCCAGTCATGCGGTTAACACCTCCAATAGGGTATAAAAAGATTATGGTTATAAAAAGAAATAAAAAATAACGGGCAAGATCAAACAACCCATCATGTGATTTCTACCGATACCAAGATAAGCAGGGAATAAACCAACAAAAGTAGCACCACACAAAACAAGAAAACCCACAAAACCCGAGAGAAGAAAAACAAGAAAAACAATAAAAATTATTATGGAAATGCACAAAGCCTTATAGTTAACCCTGCAAATCCAAACAGAAAACCTGGAAGTAAAGAAAACCGCAAGAAAAGTAGCAACACAAGCAGCCAAAAGAGAAACACCAATAAAAAGGACCATCAAATCAAAATTAAAATTCTTAAGAATCTCAGACATAGTAACTATAGAACCGTTCCTGGCCTTACCAATAACGTACAGAGAAACAAAACTCAAAACCATGTTAACCGTGCTGATACCTCCGACAAGAACAAGAAAACCCTTATCACCTAACTTTTTACAAAACTGAGAACCGATAATAGCAGCTTGGGTAGGGCCGAGAGCAGGAAGAAAAGAACAGAGAGAAGAAGAAAAAACAGAAGAAAACAAAGCCTGCCAAAAACATTTCTTGGAAATTGTAATACTCTTATGCTTCTGCTTAGGAATCTTCGTGTTTTCCCTAACACTAACAACAAGCATCGAGGTACCGAATAAACCTGACAACATGGGAAACAAAGGATCCTTCAAATCAAGAATGTTGAGAACAAAAATGCCCAGAGCACCCGAAACTAGGAAAAGAACCAAAGCCCAATACCTAGCCTTTTTCTCACGCCAGACAAGAAAAGCAGAAGAAAAAACAAGAATAAAACCTATGAAAGGCTTAATCAAGGGATAACCCTTAGAAACCGCAAGGATGACTACAGGAGTAAGAGCAACTACGATAACGAGCGCACCCAGGGAACCGATGACAGTGAGCATCACAGCCTCATATCCACGGCCCTTGATAAGCATCCTGTGGCCAGGAAGAACAGAAAGAACAGTATCAGAATCAGGAGCGCCAAGAAAAATACTAGGAATAGTATCTAGAAAAGTATGGGTGATGGACATCGAAGCAATAACAACGGCAAGAAACAAAGGAGAAACATAACTAAGGAAGAGAGCAGAATAGGTGAGGAGGAGAACAGCAACCAGGTTGATATGAACGCCGGGACAGAGGCCTGTAAATATGCCTAAGAAACAACCAACCAATATTGCAATAATTATAGAGGCAAGCATAAAATGGCTTTTAGAAATTTCTTAATAAACATGGCTAAGAAAATTACGGAAGATTTACGGAAAAAAGGACTAAAGTAAAATTATTAAACACTGGCGTATAAAAAATAAAGGATGGATAAGATTAGAATAACAAAAGTAGCAAAAGAAGTAAACACCTGCAAAGGATTTGATGAAAGGACGTGCTATGGAACACCGTGTGATGATGCCTGCTGCATCGGGGGGTGCGATATTGACAAAGAATCACACGACCTTATAATAAAACATAAAGGCAGTATAGGAAAAACACTTGCAATAACCCCCAAAAAATTCTTCAAAGGAAAATGGTCTGGGGACCCAGACTACCTTGGCGGAAACTCAGTTGAAAGCAATGAAAACAAAACAGGACAATGCATATTCCACCTTCCAAAAGGAAAAGGATGCGCTCTATACAAACTGGTAACTGAAAAAAACCTGCCCAGGCGGGTTATACCGACAATATGCAGGATATACCCGCTAAACTGGAACAGGGGCGTGCTGTATTTTGAGAAAGACCTTGAAAAGACATGCAACTGCGCATGCAACAAATCAGACAAGAATATCCTTGAAACACAGAAAGAGGAGATAGAAGACATATTTGAGATAAGCTTACAAGAATAATAAGTTAACCCGAACAGAAAGTTTTATAATATTAATTCTAATAAAAACTTAACATGAACACAGAGGCAAGACTTGATTTGATAAGACAAGTGGGCGAAGAGATAATCACAGAAGAAGAACTCAGAGAACTTCTAAACAAAAAAGCCCACCCAATAGCCTATGACGGATTCGAACCTTCTGGAAAAGTACACATAGCACAAGGAATCATGAGAGCAATCAACGTCAACAAGATGACAAAAACAGGCGTAAAATTCAAGATGCTGGTAGCAGACTGGCACGCTTGGGCAAACAATAAAATGGGCGGTGACCTGAACAAAATACAAACAGTAGGCAAATACCTCATAGAAGTCTGGAAAACCGCAGGGATGGACCTGGACAAAGTAGAATTCATCTGGGCAAACGACCTTGTTAAAGAACAAGACTACTGGAAAAAAGTCATGCAGATAGCAAGGAACTCAACACTAAACAGGATAATAAGATGCGGACAGATAATGGGAAGAAAAGAAGAAGAGGTAATGCAAGCATCACAAATACTCTACCCGTGCATGCAGTGCGCAGACATATTCCAACTGGAAGCAGACATAACACAGCTGGGAATGGACCAGAGAAAAGTAAACGTCCTGGCAAGAGAGATAGGACCAAAGTTAGGATGGTGGAAACCAGTAATAATAAGCCACCACATGCTAGCAGGACTGCAAAAAGTCGAAACAAGCGAAAAAGACACAGTTGAGAAAGCCATAGAAATGAAGATGAGCAAAAGCAAGCCGGACACAGCAATATTCATGACAGACACGGAAGAAGAGGTAAAAAGGAAGATCATGAAAGCATACTGCCCGGAAAAAGAAACTCATGAAAACCCAATAATGGAATACTACAATTACATACTCTTCGAGAAATTCAAAGAAATAAAAATAGAGAGAAAAAAACAAGGACCTCTAACAGTGGCTGATTACAAGGAACTGACAAAGCTCTACTCAAATGGAGAGATACACCCCTTAGACTTGAAGGAAGCCGCAGCGATACACGTCAACAAGCTAATAGAACCCGTGAGAAAACACTTCAAAACAAACGCAAAAGCAAAAAAACTACTAGAAGAAGTAAGCTCCTTTGAAATCACAAGATAATTCTTAATATATTTTTCAATTCACAAAAGTATAAATAACTACATAATCAAAAGGGATTCTATGGGTGCTTTAACAGACCAAAAAATAAAGGAATTGCTGAAATACCGCAACATGGACTACCTAATCAATACATTTTTACCTGACCTTCATACAGAGCCACCTTACCGCAATTCTGTAAGACAAGGCTTAATAGCAGAAGACCGCACCACACATAGACTAGTAACGAGCAAAGGGTTTGTAATGGACCCAGAGCCTGAGCCAGACCAGATACAACCCTCATCCATAGAACTCAGAGTGGGAAATGAACTTTATGTGCTGAATGCTGGATTCACAAGATTCAACCTGCTAGCACTACACAGGCATGCGATAAACAAAATAAGAATCCCTGAAGAGGGTTATGTTTGCAACCCCAGTTACATTTATGTTGTAAAGAGCCATGAGAAAGTAAGGCTACCTGAACTTTTCGAAGGAGAAACAGATGCAAAAAGCACGACAGGAAGAGTAGGGTGCATGTGCCATGCTTTCTCAGAAAAATTCGGAGTGCTTGAACCAGGGGTGCCAACAAGAGAACCAGACCACTTCTATTTCGTAGTAGAACCTTTCGCATTTCCAATACTGCTCAAACCAGCACAGACAAGACTGTTCCAGATGAGACTTAGAGAAAGAGATTCATCTCACCTAACCAGAGGGCAGATAAAAGCACACTACGGAAGTGAATTGGTCAGCGTGTACCAAGACAACAAGCTCCTAAGACTAGAAAAAATACTTGAACAAGACTGCCTTAAATTAACACTGAGCACAGAAAAAGTTTACGCACACAAAAGAGGGGCATCAAAACCACTGGACCTAACAAAAACGGATTTCTATAAACCTGAAGACTATTTCGACGAGATAGAAGGGAATGAAGAGCTGTTCATGGAAAAGGACAGATTATACTTGCTGGGAACAAAAGAGAGAGTAAAACTAGGCAACCTCTGCGGCAGATTATCTAGAGAAGCAACCGGATTGGGGGTAGGATTATTATCGCACTTTGCAGGATTTTTTGACCCAGGATTTAACGGAGAAATAACCCTGGAGTTCTGGTCGTTCAGGCCTTGGAGGATACAAGACGGACAGTACTGCGGGAAGGTAGAACTGGAAGAGCTATGTGGGGGGATAGAAAACCCCTACAGGGGATCGTATCAGGGGCAAAAAGCACCAAGGCTGCCAAAAATATTCAAGGCGTAAGCTTTAAAAAGACATTCTTGAGCATTAGAGACTTATGAGAAGATATAAAATAAAAGATAGAAAAATTGTAAGACAAAGAGAATTTCCATCCTTTTTAGATTCTAGATTAACATCTATCTTATCTTGTGTAAATTCAGAATCAAAACAAACAGACTTAATTTTACTTGACGAAAACCCAAAAACAGGGTACCAACTCAAAAAGGAATTCGATGAGGTTACCTCTTACCAATTTAGTATCAAATCTGGCTCTCATGGAGGTTACTGTAAAAAGACATTTGTTCCGATAGGTATGGTGTGCGAGGAAAAACTATTGTACAATAATTTTTCAAAGTGGGTACAAGCCTGGTCAATAAGCGATGCAGGGGAACATTTTGGGAAACCAATCGCTGCATTTACATTAAAAAAGGCTAATGAGTATAACCTATCGTTTTTATCACTCCTAGGGGTGACTCAGTCAGGAGGTGAAAGTAGATCTCCTTACAATAAAGTTATGATCCTTGATATGTTGTCCGATACACCTATGAGACGTACAGACCTAGCTGAACTTTTAAAACTAGCCGGGGTTTGTGTTAAAGAACATTTGGAAGAACTAAGAGACCTCCGCTTTATAAATTATGAATCCACCTCTACAGAACAAAAAGGATGGAGTGAATACAAATGGACTGGCAAAAACTTAAGTGATACAAAACAAGTTTCACGATACAAAGCGTTAACCGAGGCCGTTAAAAATTTAATACTTGATAACCCTCGAATAGTTCTCGAATGCAACAGAACATCCGAGGTCTTGGATCATAAACATTTGAGTGATATCACCAATATCTTTTCCGGTCTTGTAAAACAAGACATTTTAGAAGTGATAAAGTTTAAGGGCTCTTACATCTTATCCAATGCTGAGATAACTGTTGAAGGGCGAGAATTTTATAATGATTACTGTAAAAAAGTTATTAATGCTTTGAGGAGTTACGATAATCCTGAATTAAGACTAATGAGACAAATTTTAAATGAGTATAATAAGGATTATGGGAGGCTCGTAATAGACTCGTCCAGAGCGATTTGTTTATACAAAAAGGTACTCCCCCGATTTAAAGGAAAAAGTCTACATCAACGATGTGAACAAGTCTATAACATAATACAATCCCATCCTCTCGGGATAAGGCCGAGGGATTTAGACGGACTCATTGGTGTATGCCCTGCGCCCCATTTGAATATACTCCTACAAAACAATTTGATCTATAAAGAAAGAAAAGGAAAAATTGTTTTATATAAACCAGTAATAAGCGAAAATATCATAAGAGCGTAAGCTTTAAAAGACAAATTCTAAGTCAATAAACACATGAAAATAGTAAAAGTGGGAACATCACAGGGAAGCCTGGGAAAGAACCTTGGAACAGAAAAAGCACCAGATGTAATAATAGAAGAGCTGAAGAAGCTTTCTGTAAACGAACAAGGAAAAACTTTATTCTATGAAGTCGATCAAGTTGAAGTCAACAAGAGCAACATAGAAGAAACCAATGAAAGAATATTAGAGAAAGAAGGCGACCTATTCATAGGAGGAGACCACTCAATCACTTATCCGCTGTTCAAGAAGGTAGTGCAAAAAACTAAAAATGCCGGGCTTATAGTGTTCGATGCACACCCGGACTGTGAGAATAATTTTATACCGCCAAGCCACGAAGACTTCATAAGGGTGCTGGTAGAGGAAGGAACCCTGAAAAAGGAGAACCTAATCCTGGTAGGAATAAGAAGCATGGACAAAAAAGAACAACAATACATAACAGAAAAGAGAATCAAGTGCTACACCATGAAAGAATTAAGAGATAACATAGAAGAAACATGCGACACGATGATGGAGATAGCAAGACTTTTTGACGCCCTATACATATCAATAGACATAGACGTTGTAGACCCGTCACAAGCACCAGGCACAGGCTACATAGAACCTGCGGGAATGCAGGCCAGGGACTTAATCTATTTCATACAAAGATTGAAAATGCTAAAAAATTTAAGGAGAGTGGACCTAGTAGAAGTTAACCCACAGAAAGACATTAACGGGATGACAACAAAACTAGCAGCAAAAATAGTAGGTGAACTTTTATGAGAACATTCATAGCCATCGAAATACCGGAACAATACAAGGAAAAAATAAAAGAGATGCAAAAAGAATTCTCAAAACTAGGGAACATAACAATTACAAAAGAATACCACTGCACGCTAAAATTCCTTGGTGAGATAACAGAACAACAGGCAGAAAAAGTCAAAGAAGAACTGAGAAAAATAAAAATGAAAAAATTCGAAGCAAACCTTGAAGGGGTAGGAGCCTTCCCAAACCACACCTACATAAAAGTTATATGGGTCGGACTTAAGGGAAGACTGGACGAGCTGCAGGCAAAGATAGACACACAACTAAAGGAAATGTTCCCAAGGGACAACAGATTCAAAGCGCACATAACACTGGGAAGAGTAAAATCAATAAAAGACAAACAAGCAATGAAAGAAAAACTAAACATGAAAATGGAAGAGATGAAGTTTGAAGTCGAAGAATTCAAACTCATCAAAAGCACTTTAGCCCCGGAAGGACCGATGTATGAAACCCTAGACATATATTCTCTAGAATAATAATCTTTAAAAGACAACAAAACCCATTATCAATTTTCGGAATGAAAAAAACCACCGAAAAAGACTTCTACGAGTTTCTGATACGGGATATTGTTCAAAATTATTTCAAAAACGCCGAAAAAAGAAATGTGGTAGTAATACAAAATGCAGAACCAACACTTATAACAAAAATATGTGGGGCATTAGAACATGAAGCAAAAGAAAAAGGAAAGCTGACACAAAAAATTGAAGCAGCAGAACTACGCGAGCTCATAGAACCTGCAGATGAAATCATGTTAATAATAAAAGACCCCGATTCAAGAATAACATGCAACGGAAGGATGAAAGACAAATCCTACCACATAAATGTAAACGAGCTTATCAGGATTTCTCATAGCCTTCATCAACAATACGCTTAATATCCTCAGCCTTCTTAGGCCCCAAGTTATTAACTTTCTGCAAATGATCCTTATCAGCATTAAAGACTTTAGAAACACTACCAAACTCATCCAACAAAGACTTAGCAAGAGAAGGACCTACACCAGGCAAAGACTCAATTATGTATTCCTGTTGCTCCTTTGTTGTTAACGGCTTACGCTCAAGCCTAAGGGGAAACTCCTTATCCTTGTTCTCCTGCTCACGACGAGCAATCGTAAAAATCAACTCAGCAGTGTCCTTTGGATTCTTTGTGTAAATTATAGGAACGTTATAATCAAGTGCGATGCTGGAAAGCATACCCCTAATAGCGTTAGGGTGAACCTTGCGGATAGAATAAATATCTTCTTCCCCCTCAATAATCAGAAGGGGTGATTCAAAGTTGTTACGCAACGCCCTAACCTGGAGCAACAAACGCTTATCTATGATAGAATTTATGAAATCCTGCTTAGTCTTCAGCTCAATACCAACCCTACTTGAAATAACATAATCAGCAACTGGCAAATTCTGCATAGAAACGCCAACGCCAAGATTAACCAGCTCACGAACAACGTTAGAAGATTTCTCACGAGAATCCACCATAACCTTAAACTGCTCCTTCTGTTCCATAAAAGAAACAAGTGTAGGCTGCTTATCAGACTGAAGCTGCAACTTATTCTTCAAAGTTGCAATTATGCGATGCATACGCTTCTCCTTATGATGGGCCGTCCAGCGATAGGCTTCATCACGAGTGTTTTTAGTAACGAGAACAACAACACGGCCTTTAGACTGACGGCCTGTACGACCACGACGCTGAATAGAACGGATAGCAGAAGGGACAGGCTCAAAGAAAACGACCATATCAACGGAAACAATATCAAGACCTTCCTCCCCAACAGAAGTCATACAAACAACATTGTAAGAGCCCTGCTTAAACTCACCAAGAATCTTAATCTGCTCCTTCTGGGAGAGACCAATACCAGCCTTCTTTGTTTGGCCAACGAACAACTTTGCTTTGACACCCTCCAACTGATTCAAAGTGTCAACCAACCTAGCTACAGAATCCCGATAATGATTAAAAACTATAATCTTAACATCAGGATTCTTGGAAACCTCTGAAGAAATCAAGGACTTGAGAACGTCCATCTTAGGGTGTTCCAAAGAAGATTCAAACAGAATCTGAGTTTTCACATAGGCAGATCTGAAATTGGGGTCCTTAACAAGACGCTTAACAGCCCTAACCTTGGTTTTAGCAGAACTTTCATACATATTACGCATGTAAGTAAAGAGAGAAGAAATACCCTGCGTTTCTAGAAGCTCCAAAGCGTGATTGACCTTCATGACCTCAGCAAGAACAGAAACGGCATTACGTATCATGAAATCACGGTCACCAGAAATAATCCTTCGCTGCAAATCCTTCTGCATAGACAACAAATCCTTCTTAGAGAGATTGCTAACAGCGGTGACCAAACCGTAATCCTTCAACTTCTGCAACTTTGACTTGTAAGCATCTGTAAGATATTTTTGCACTACCTTAAAATCTTCGGGAAGGTCAACAAGCACATAATCCACATCTACCTGCTGGACGTAAGGTTTAACATCCTCATCCTCCTCAGTACGAATCTCAATATCCTCGATAAAAGCATTTTTGCAGACTTCCATAACCTTATCAACATCACTACCGGGAGAAGCAGTCAAGCCAAGAATCCTGGGGAACTTAGCGATCTTGTCATACTGCTTACAAATCCAAACATAATCATAATCACCAACACAATGCTGGATCTCATCAATAACCAAAGCAGAAACATCCTCGAGAGAAACACGGCCGCTCAGAATATCATTACTGATGCTCTGAGGTGTGGAAAAAATTACTGTAGCATCCTTCCAAAGCCTTTCACGCTCCTCAGGCTTAATCTGCCCGGTGAAAAAAACAAGTTTGTCATTATCTATATCCAGATGCTTCTTGAAAGTCTCAAAATGCTGAACAACAAGAGGCCTTGTCGGAGCCAAAAACAGGATTTTAGAATTAGGAAAAAGATCGAGACGGTTAGCAGCAAGCATCATAGCAATAGCAGTCTTACCCAGACCCGTACCGAGGATGACCAAACAATTCTTACTCTTACAACTATTGAAAATCGACTCCTGATAAAGCCGAGGCTTAAAATTCTTAAGTTCCATAAACATTCTGGTGAGAACAGATCACTACCAATACCCCACCAAAATGAAAGGGCAGAAATATATAAACCTTACCTGCAACATAAAACATAACTAAGGAGGTTGAAAAATGGCTGTAGTAAAAAAACTAGGAGTATGGTCGGTAGCGAAAATACAAGGGATAATAATGGCAGTAGCCGGACTGCTTTTAGGAATCTTCTTTACCTTTTTGAACACAGTAACAACGGTGACTGAACCAACAGAAGCAGGACTGCCCCTATGGACCGGCCCCTTGTCAATAATAATATTACCGATAATGTATGGAGTTATCGGCCTGATAGGCGGAGCTGTAGGCGCATGGGTATACAACGTAGCAGCAAAATTCGTCGGCGGGATAGAAATAGAACTCAAATAACAACCTTTACTTTTTAATTAAATTTTTAAAAAGTAAAAACATAGTAAAACATATGGTAGTCAAGCTACTCGGCATATTCGACCTGCTAGCAGCGCTAAGCATAATACTTCTAAGATTCGGAGTAGCAAAAACCATGGCAATAGCCCTAGCAATCTACCTGATAGTAAAAGGGGCCATATACATAAAAAGCGTACCCAGCATGGTAGACATCGCAGCAGGAATCATAATGGTATTAGCGTTCTACGGCTGGTTTAGCATACTAACATGGGTGGCAGCGATATGGCTTACACAGAAGGGAGTAATAAGCCTCTTCAGCTAGAATAAATACGGTAGTAGTAGAACATAATCCCAAAAACACCAGCGGCGATAAAAGCGATAAAGAAAGCAGTCAAACCAGAAACAAAATTAAGCAGGATAGCAGAGACCAAAACAAAAGCAGCAGAAGTAGCAAAATAAGCCAGGGAACCGAAGAAAACCTTAACGCCATCAAGGCCGGGAACCGGAAGCATCTGAAAAACAGCAAACAAAGAAGCAACAAAAACAACCTCCTTAAAATTAAAAATAGAAAAGACAAAAGCCAACAACAAAGCAGCAAAGACACCAGACAAAGCTATCTTAGCAACCTCCACACCAGTAACGTTAAGATACCTGCGACCGATACGCCTATGCCTTTCTTCAGTCAACTCAAAAGAAGCCAAAGCAGGAAAGAAAAGCTTACCAGAGGAAAGAAAAGCAACAAGAAAACCTATAATAACACCGAGAGGCATAGGATGCTTAAACTTATTCTGAGGACGGAAACCATAACGCCCAACAGTCCACAACCTAAACTCAGAAAAACAACCATAACGATCAGCGACAAGCTTCTGAGCAAGAGTGTAAACAAGAAGAACAGCAGCAGCAACAAAACAGAGACGAATGTAATTAGTTAACCAAAAAACAACCTCAAAAGAAGGCCTGCCATCATCAAAACCAAAAACAAAAGCAAGAGCCAGAGTAGCAAGAACTAAATGCCTCACCTCTTTTCCAGTAAAACTAACCATTTTTATGATGCTTGAGCAACACCAACTTCGAACGCTGGGGCTTATCATAACCCTTTATCAAACCGATAAGCTCAGACTCATGGCCAGCACCAACTATGGCGACCACTTTCTTATTCAAGGAGAGCAGATTATATAAGTTTTTCGACATGTAAACGTTCCTCTCGGCAATCAAAACACGATAAAAAGAAGGATAGTCCTTACGAACCTTTGAAATTAACTTATCAACAACCTCCTGAGGGGGAACCTTACGAAGATCAAAATCAACCACAGGCTTACGAACAAAAAAAGCCTTAACCAGGTCAAAAACAAACCTGAAACGCTCCTTCCAAGTAATCCCCTTTGACAAGCGGCTCAGGGTTATTGAAATGTCCTGATCGATCAAGGCGATATCACAACCCAACCTATTACAGACCTGGACCGCCTTAAGCATCTCAGAACCAGGAGAAACACCCACAACATCACCAATCTTCTTCTCAGCCCAGGCACCGATAAGGTTAAAGAGAAAACCCTTAAAACCAACCCTCCTAATGTCACCAATGCCAGGACCACCCCTCTTGGGGGAGAGCAGAGACCTAAACCTGGGAAAATCAAGCTCCAAAGCCACGATTTCGGGCCTAACAGCTATCAAAACCCTCTCAACTTCCTTAACCGAGTCGGCAGAAACGTGAGAAGTACCCACAATGGTCAGATTCCCAAATTTAAGCATAGAGAATAATAATCTTTAAATACTTAAAAATTTTTTCTTCTCAAGGAAAAACAGGAGGTAAGTGAAATGCTAAAAGTGAAGCAAGTAACAGAGATATACGATATGAAAGTGTTCACGGACACAGGAGACTACTTCGGAGACGTAGAAGAAGCCATACTGACAATGAACAAAGTGCACGGCTGGAGGGTAAGAGCGTCAAGGAACTCCTTCCTAAGCAAAGTCCTGGGAGGGGCGAAAGGAGTGATAGTACCACACCAGTACGTGAAATCAGTAGGCGACGTGATAATAATATCCAAACAAGCGATACCAACATACGAAGAAACAGAAGAAGAGCCCAAATAACAAAATTTTTATACTAGTTAATTTTTTTATTAAACCATGGTAACTCCGTTGAGCAGAGGACTAGAGTTCCTTAAAGACTTAGGTTTCTATGATATAATATTACCATTCCTACTAATTTTCACCGTAACATTCGGAGTTCTCGAAAAAACAAGAATATTCGGAGTAGAAGACGGAAAGCCAAAAACAAACATAAACGCAATGATAGCATTCGTCATGGCACTGTTCCTAGTAGCGACGCCAAGACTAGTGGAAACAATACAGATATCGATACCTCAAGTGGCAGTACTGCTAGTAGTTCTGATGAGCCTAATGATGGTGGTCGGTTTCATAATGAGCGACAAGGAATTCAACTTCGAAAACCACAAATACGTCAAGGGATTCCTGATATTTGCCCTGTTCGTGGGAATAATACTCATATTCCTGAATGCAGTAGGATGGTGGGACGAATTCTGGGACATGTTCGGGTTTGACTTCTGGACATCAACAGCGGGAATGACACTCATATTTTTGGGGGTAGTTATAGGAGCGATACTATTCATAACAGGCGGGAGCAAAAAAAGAGGAGGCGATTAAAAAATGGTACTAGAAGATATAGACTTCAGCAGCATAATATCAGACCTTGAATCAACAGGATTCTACGAAGTCGTGCTGCCATTCTTCCTCATATTCACGATAATATTTGGAATACTGGAAAAAACAAAAATATTCGGAGAAGAGAGCCACAAGTTCAACATAGTAATAGCACTGGTAGCAGGATTCCTAATAGTAAGAAGTGATACCCTAGTGGCCCTGATTAACAGATTCCTGCCAAACGTGTCGATGTTCATCCTCGTAATAATAGCATTCCTCATAATACTGGGAATATTCGGAGTGCAATCAGACAAATGGACTGGCGGACTATTATTCGTGTTCGTAATAATAGCAGTAGTCGGAGTAATATGGGGGCTGGGACAAGCAGCAGAAGAAGAAGGAATACAATGGCTGCCAGACTGGCTCGAAATCACAGAAACAGACTGGAAAATAATAGCATTCGCAGCAGCGGGACTGATACTATTCTTTTTCATAGCAGGAAAAAGCAAAACAGGCGAAGAACGGAAATTTTACAAAAGCTTCCAAGACATAGGAAAAGCATTCAAAGGACAATAAAATGGCAACAATACTGGACATAAACATACTGAACTACTTCATACCAGTATTCATCTTTTTATTCGTCTTCACGGTATTCTTCGCAATACTGCAGAAAACAAAAATCTTAGGCGCAAATGCGGGAATGGATGCGCTGATAGCATTCAGCGTAGCAATGCTATTCATGTTCGTTTCAGAAGCAAGACAGCTGGTAACAATAATCGCACCTTGGCTAGTAATACTGCTGGTAATACTCATGTCGCTGCTATTAGTGTTCATGTTCCTGGGAGTAAAAGCAGAAACCATATCCGATGCCATGTCAGAAAGCGGAAACGTATGGACCATACTGATAATACTCGTAATAGCACTCGTAATAGCATTCACACAGGTATTCGGATCAAAAATAGCGGCGATAACACAAGGGTCATACCCCTACCCAACAGGAACAGAACCGCAGACAGGAACAACACAACCAACGGCAACAGGAGGCCAACACTTCCTCGTAACAGTCGGAAACATAGTATTCAGCCCAAAGATACTGGGAATGTTCCTACTGCTCATAATAGCATCGCAAACGGTAAGACTGCTAAGCACAACAGATGATTAGCTACTTTCTCTTCAATTCCTGAGTAATCCTATTGAGTTCCTTAATGTTAGAAGTCAAAGGCTCCATAATCTTCTCAAAAACCTTCTCCAAAGCAGCAACCTCAGAACCAACCCTAGAAATAGACTTGCTGTACTCATCAACACGGCCAACCAAAGCAGTCTGCAACCTCGTCATGCGATCCTCGACGCGAAGAATCTCCTGCTTAATAGCAACCAAGTCATCATCAGTCCTACTCTTCCACAAACTAATATCACCAACAGAGGCAACAACCTGCTGCCAGCGATCCTCAATAATAGACTCAATCAACTCCTGAACATCCTCGCTCGAGAGCGAAGGGGCCTGCGCAGTAAACTGAACAGGCGCAGAAGGAGTCATCTGAACGCTAGGAGTGAAAGAAGGAGCCGATTCCAGCTCGGACTCCGGAACAGCATCACTCGGAGAGGGGGCAGGAATATTGATATCGTCACCGCCGCCTCGAGAGAGAGCAGACTCCTGCATCTGACCAGCCTCTGAAAAATTATTAGAAACTGTAGCAACACCCTCCTTTATATCAGCCTGATTAAGAGCCTCAGAAATCTCTTGGTAACTACTCCCCTTATTAGCTAGCTCCTCAACTATATCCTCATCAGACATACCCCTTTTCCTCATCCCCAGGACGTCATCAGTAGGAACTACGATTTTTTACCAGCCTCCCTTTTAATTATGTTAATAACATCTTTCTCAGTGACAAAACTCATAGGATTCCACAAGTTAATATACTTTTCTAAAACCTTAACCTGATCCTTTCTAGCAAAAACATCAAACTCCTTATTCAAGTCAGAAAGAACCTCCTTAAGGTAGAAAACCTCCTTCTTCACCTCTGAAAGCTCGCCCTGGATGGTCTTTATATCACGTATAGTTTTTTTATACTCCTCAATCATGTTCTGGTTGATGACAAGCAAACGCTCACCGAACAAGCTGTATTTACTCTCAAGAACACGAACTCGCGCATTCAAATCACTAAGAACGTACGACAAATTAACTTCTTGAGATTCCTCTGCCATTTTTAAAACGAAAACTATTTAATTTATAGATTAATACTTATACTCGATTATTAAAACTTGTGTTAATATTAAAAAGTGGTGATAATGGCTGGCGAGAAAAAAATACCGACCTGGGGATACGAAATAATAAAAGAGGGCGAAGAAGAGGTAATGAGGATTAACCTAGAAGACTGGCCATACCTCCCTTCTATAGAAGACAACGCAATAGTAATGGCAATGACGATAGACAAACTTGTTGAGGCGCCGTCAACAAGCAGGATAGTGTTCGCACAGAGAAAACACTACAGCTACGACTATGAGCAGACGCAGATGCTCAACGAAATAGCAATGCTCTACAACAGACTACTCAAGCAAAAAAGAGCGCTAAGCCCTGGGGCCATGGGAACAGAAGCAACAGCAGCAGACCTCCCGAGAAGGTACTCAATAATACAGGATATAGTATTCAACATGATGAGAAGCGACCCGCTAGGAGCATACGTAGAGCTGAAGAGGGTGGTAAGGGACGAAAAACTAAAACTCAAGAAAATGACAGCAGAAGAGGAGATAGAATCAGGACAGATGTTCATCGACTTACTCCAATACGTACACGACTTACTCGACGAAACAAAACTAGTGAATATAGCAAAACAAAACCTGGCCGGGTACCACATCGGTGACAGGAGCCTATACGCGACCATATTCAAGCCAACAATCACACCAGACTTCCTACTCACAAGACTGATGGCGCAAATACCCCTAAATGCGAGGGAACTAGACGTATACTCTATAGGAAACACAGAAGTAAACATACTAAGCATACCCGAAGACATAAAATACATCTACCACCTAACGCCGCCAGAATTCAAACTCACCGAAGACAAGTACATGCTACTGGATTACGCAAGACAAGTGCTATCAGAACACCAGCCGAGAGAAGAAGAGTTTCTGGAACCAGAAAAAATGAGAAATACTTTCACAAACATAGGAAAAGACCTGATACAAGAACTCTCAGAAAACAGGGGGGTAGACCTGGACTATGACGAGCTTAGAGAACTAGCAGAAGTACTAGTAAGGTACACAGTAGGATTTGGACTTGTGGAAGTACTGCTCCAGGACGAAAAAGTCCAGGACATCACGATAAACGGACCCATAGGACAAACACCCATATTCCTCGTACATCAGGACTATGACGAATGCGTAACAAACATAATACCCTCAAAAACAGACGCGCAAAGCTGGGCATCAAAATTCAGGATGCTATCAGGCAGACCACTAGACGAGGCAAACCCCATACTTGACACAGAATTAAAAATACCGGGAGCAAGAGCCAGAGTAGCAATAGTACAAAACCCACTCAACCCCTATGGATTATCATACACATTCAGAAGACACAGAGACAAACCATGGACTCTGCCCCTATTTATAAAAAACAGGATGCTTAACCCTTTAGCAGCAGGACTCATGAGCTTCATGATAGACGGAGCAAGAACCATGATCATAGCAGGAACAAGAAGCTCAGGAAAAACATCATTGCTAGGGGCAGTACTCGTAGAAATAATGAGAAAATACAGAATAATAACAGTAGAAGACACATTAGAACTGCCGACAGAATCGCTCAGAGACCTAGGTTACAACATACAACCGCTAAAAGTCAGGAGCGCCCTAACAACAGGCGGGACAGAAATACCGGCAGACGAGGGAATAAGAACAAGCCTGAGAATGGGCGACTCAAGCCTGATAGTGGGAGAAATAAGAAGCAAAGAAGCACTCGCACTTTACGAAGCAATGAGAATAGGAGCACTGGCGAACGTCGTGGCAGGAACGATACACGGAGACAGCCCATACGGAGTATTCGACAGAGTCGTCAACGACCTGCAAGTGCCGAGAACAAGTTTCAAGGCAACAGACGTAATAATAATAGCTAACCCCATCAAAAGCCCAGACGGACTGCACAGATGGAGAAGAGTAATGAGCATAACAGAAGTTAGAAAACACTGGGAAGACGACCCGCTAAGGGAAAGGGGATTCGTTGATCTGATGAAATACAACTCAAAAACAGATACCCTAGAACCGACAGACGACCTGATAAACGGAGACAGCGAAGTGCTCAAAGCCATAGCAGGAAACGTAAAAGACTGGGTAGGAAACTGGGCAGCGGTATGGGACAACGTAATGCTCAGAGCAAAAGTAAAAGAAAAACTTGTGCAATATTCAGAAAAAATGAACATGCCAGACCTTCTAGAAGCCGAATTCGTAATACTATGCAACGACCAATTCCACAGAATATCAGACGAAATAAGAGAAGAAACCGGCGGGATAGACACCAAACAGATATTAAACGAATGGGAAGAATGGCTCAAAAAGAAGATAAAAGAAAAGAAAGGATTTTAAAAAAGAGGTAAATAATGAGGCCAGCAGATGAGGACGTCAGGGATATCCTCAGCAAGTACAGCAAAAAAATAGGGGGCTACATAGACTCTTACAACGCCGACACAGCAAGCAACGAAGCTTTTTCTAAAGAATACCTAATATTCAGAGAAGAAGCGATGAGCAAAGCACTAAGCACATACGAAAAACTGTGCAACTTCGCAGAAAAACTGATCAAAGTAGCACCAAAACCAGAAGAAAAAGAAGAACTGGAAACAGCGATAAAAACAGCGCACCTAAATATCACACCAGAGGGAGCAGCAAGCTTCGCAACACTAATCCTATTTTCCGCAATAATATTCGCAATCACGCTAGGCCTACTCTTGGCAGGGTTCAACATGCTAACCCAAACAGACCCCACAAAAGGCATAATACCATCAACATCGATGCTACTCCTACTATTCCTGATAATAATAGCAGGCTTTGCCCTAACAAAACCGATTTCAAAAATACCACTACAGATAGCAACGAAATGGAGACTCAGAGCAAGCAACCAGATGGTCATGTGCATACTTTACATAGTGATGTACATGAGACACACATCGAACATGGAACACGGAATAAAATTTGCAGGGGAGCACATAGGGTACCCTCTTGCTTTGGACATGAGAAAAGTATTCTGGGACGTTGAAGTGGGAAAGTACCCGACGCTGAAAGAAAGCCTAGACAACTACCTCAAACAATGGAGAAAACACAACCTGGAATTCGTGGAGGCATTCCACCTCATAGAAAGCAGCCTTTACGAACCAGACGAACCGAGAAGAGTAGAGAGGCTGGAAAAAGCACTACAAGTCATACTAGAAGGGACTTACGAAAGGATGCTGCACTTCGCGCACGACGTGAAATCACCGATAACATTCCTGCACATGATAGGAATAATACTGCCAATCCTCGGCCTGATAATACTACCTTTAATGGGAACTTTCTTAGGAGTTAAATGGTGGCACCTGGGCATAGTATACAACATAATACTGCCTGTAATAGTCTACTACCTGGGACAGAACGTACTACAAAAAAGACCACTCGGTTATGGGGAGAGGAACATCATAGCAGAAATACCGGACTATGAAAGATACACAAAAGCATCTTTCCTAGGACTGGAAATAAACCCCATGATACCAGCAATACTCATAGGATTCGTATTCTGCTTCATAGGATTCATGCCGATCATAATGCACACCATAGACCCAACATGGGACTTTTCTATGGGAGAAAAAATAGGAAACCTGCTAGACTACAGAAACAAAGACGGACTGCCGTGCAGCGCAGGCGAAGAATGCTTCGGACCGTTCGGGGTGGGAGCCGTAATGCTAAGCCTATTCGCAACCCTGGGATTAGCCCTGGCAATAGGAACATACTACAAAATAAAAACAAAGAAACTCATAGTGATAAGAGACAGAACTAGAGAACTGGAAAGAGAATTCTCAGGATCCCTATTCCAACTAGGCAACAGGATAGGAGATGGAATACCGACAGAACTTGCGGTTGGCAAAGTTGCGGAAAACATGAAAGGAACACCAACAGGACACTTCTTCGGAATAGCAAGCATAAACATAAAACAGATGGGAATGAGCGTAAAAGACGCCATATTCGATCCAAGAAGAGGAGCCATACTAGCATTCCCCTCAACGATGATAGAAAGCTCAATGAAAGTCCTTGTTGAAAGCGCAAGAAAAGGACCACAAGTAGTAGCAAAATGCCTAATAAGCATATCAGTATACATGGAAAGAATACACCAAGTAGGAGAAAGACTAAAAGACCTGCTGGCAGAAATAACAACATCCATGAAAAGCCAGATAAGCTTCCTAACACCGATGATAGCAGGTGTGGTAGTGGGAATAGGAAGCATGATAACATCAATAATAGGAAGACTGAGCACACAGATAGGAGGACTGACAGGAACTACAGACGTAACCTCAAGTGTAGGGTTCAACCCCGCATCACTGATAGGGCTGTTCCCAACAGACAAACTAATGCCGCCATACTTCTTCCAACTGGTAGTAGGACTCTATGTCATAGAAATCATAATCATACTAACATACCTATCAAACGCAATCGAGAATGGAGATGACAGGCTCACAGAAAAAAACAGATTAGGAAAAAATTTATACACAAGCACTTTGTTTTATTGCATACTAGCATTCGTAATAACGCTGATATTCAGCATGCTGGGGGGTGTGGTGGCAACACTACAAACATAAAATGGCAACAAGGTCACTTATGATGGTAATAATAAGCGTAATACTGGGCATATTATTACTGCTGATAATATGGAGCATGAAAAATGCACTCTGGTAAACTGGAATTCGAAACACTGGCAAAAATACTGCTGCTAACAGCATTCCTGGTAATAGTACTGCTCCTCTTCAAGGGATGCATGGACGCTTACAGGGACCTGGGAACCGTGGGAATGAGAGAATACACATGCTGGGCAACAAACCTGATGAAAGAAAACGTAGTCTCTGTATGGCCATCAACCTGCAGGGAACAAATAGTCAAAGACAAAGTAGACACAAAAACATTCGGGAGACTTATGGGAACGTGCTGGTGGCAATACGGACAAGGAAAATGGGATATGGGGCCGAGACAAGAACTAGACGACTGGAAAGACTATGCGGTCTGGTTAGGAAAGGCAGCAACAGAGTGGGACAGCGCATCAACATGCTATGTGCTAGTACCGAAAGAAGACATAAAAGTAGACGAACTAAGAACATACATGGAAACACACAACGTGAAAGGAGACAAGGTAACAAAAGTAAAAGACACGATGTGGAACTACCTACAAGATGTTTCCACAGGAGACAACGTATGCTTCGACAAAAAAGACGAAGGAATCCTGAAAAAAGGAGAAATATACTACATAAAATTCCTAGATGATAGGGGGGCGTTCAGCAAAGGAAAAAAAGACCTGCTAATCATAACAAGAAACAAGGACTTCTTCGGCAACAAAATTCTAACCCAAGACTTCTGGCTAAACCTATTTGAACCACTTCTCGGCTTCAATCTCTGCTACAAATACGGAAGCCTAAAAGAAGGCGAACAAACATCATTCCTAAACCTAGAAGACATGACCAAAAAAATAAACGAATGTGTGGGGAAACAAACAACAGAGGAATGCCACTGCAGCAACATCGACCTAATCGAACTGCCGAAAAACTACAAGGTGTATGCGGTATCCGAAGGAACGGGCAAAACAAGCATGATACAAGTCATAGACCAATCACCACCCCTTGCAAGAATGATCCAGGTAAAGGGAGCACAACTAAGGATAGAATGCCCACGAGAAACTGGTAAAGTTTGCAACAACATAATATTCGACAACTCAGGACTCATAACATCAACAAGAAGCGATGCGATACGCATAGGAGTATCAGAATCTGACTTCATACCAAAAGATATATGCTGCCAGATGCAAGGAAAAGAATGGTACCTATCCTTAAAACAGGAAGAAACCAACGGAGTACAAACCAAGATACTCACCTTAAAAGAATCACAGATGATTAAAAAATGTGAATAAAATGAAAATAAACAAGAAAGCAAAAATGGAATGGGAGTACATAGCAGCAGTAGTACTTGTGCTACTCGTAGTGGTGGTACTGCTACTCATGTCCGGAAGCATAAAAACCCTGATATGGGAAAGAGGAAAAGAAGCAATAGCAAACCTGCTAGGCAAAATAGGTAAACCCTGATGGAAAGAGAGGAAATATTTGGAGCGATAATAGTGCTGGTAATAATAGTAGTAATAACACTGATAGTAATAAACACACATGGGGACATCGGAGGGGATGTAAGACAAATAGCTGATGAGGTATTCGGATGGACAAAAGAACAACAAAGAATCGAACTAGCAAGACTCGGAGAAGCTGACACGCTAAGATTCATAGATAGACTGAAAGAAATACACCAAAACGCACTAGAAACACAAAAGAAAGACTGCACATACGACCTGAAAGGCTACACGCTGCCAGAAAAATACAAAGTAGAAATGGCCTACCTCAACAGCCAAGACGCACTCGTCAAATTCAACCTTATAATCGTTCAAGATGAAAAACTACTAGACTTCAGAACGATAGAAAAGAAGGAAGGATGGAAACTAACCTCTTGCTTCATGGAAGACCAAACCAAATGGATAGAAGCCGCAGAAAGAATACAAATAACATACACGGTAGACGACGGATTAAAAGCAGGCACAGAAAAACTATACAAAGATGCGCCAAAATTCTACAAATACGACCAAAACCACATCTGCATAATAACACAAAAAAATGAAAAATACAAGAAATACTTCCTAGACAAAAAAGACTGCGAGACCAATGACATAAACGGAATAACACAAGCAAAAGAATTCTTCACGATATTCATGGCATCGGTAAGAAAATGCAAATCATTTGAAAAAGGAGAAGCATGCTACTGCGAACCAATAGACTTCTCACCACTGCCACAAGGAGCAGAAATAAGGGGAACGCAAGAACCTGAACTGGTAAACTTCACACTGTACTACAATGATGAATACATAACAGAAGACAACATCAAAGGAACAAAAGCAGGAGACCTCACAGCAGGATTCTTCCAAAGAATACCAACCTATAAGGAATGGACAACAACACCTAGGGTGTTCAAAAAAGAATCAAAAGAACTGTACGTAGCACTAACAAAAGACAATTACCTTTCATTTGCAACTGAAAGAGCAGCTACAGGTAGCGGGGCATTCCTTAGATGGGCTTGGGCAGAAAGCTTGCCTCAATGCAAACCAGAATTCTACGAGGTTTACGAAAGAGGCTGCGAAAGAGACCTTGACCCTGCACTTGTGATGAAGACAATAAAAGACAACAAATACGATGAGATAATAAAAGAAGCAACACAGGACGAGAGCGAAAGAGAACTGATAGCAGCAATAATAGCAACGGAATCAGACGGGCTGAATGACGTATCAAGGACCAAAAACTCAGCAGGACTAATGCAATTCACAGAAGGAACAGCAAAAGGATTCTCAATAGAATGTGAAAAGGGACCATGTTATGTTTGTGATCCGAAAGGATGCAACGTACAGGACAACAGGGCAAAACCGGGAATAGCAATACCAGCAGGACTGAAGCTCATAAAACAAAAAATAGCAGCAATAGACCAGTGTGCTGGGAAACCAACATACAGAGAAGTATTTGGAATAGCAGCATACAACGCAGGACAACAAGTCATATGCAATGCGATAAAAGCAACGGGCAAACAAGACCCAACATGGGATGAAGTAAAAAACAAAATAACCCCCGACCTGCTAAGGCTGTCAAAAGACTACCAAGGCCCATCATGGACAAAAGAAATGCTTAACCAAAAAATCCACATCATAAAATGCTACCCCTACTACGTCCAGACATGCAGAATAGCATTCACAGGACAATTCTCAGAAGAAACACAAAAAGCCCAAGAGACAATAAAAACAACCGCAACAACAGCATGCACCATAGAAACAGACAAATTTGGAACGCTACCCCTAAGCAAAACAGAACTTGACACAAGCAAGGGAGGGGGAAGAGGATATGACCCATTTAATTACCCCGGATGCCCAGGCTACAATCCAGACTACTACCCAAACAGATGCGAAAGCATACACAGGGGAATGGACATTTACGCAAAGAGAAACGGAGCACCGGTACTGGCAATAGCAGACGGGGAACTGTTCGCAGTAAAAGACTGCACCTACATCTTACACATAATAGAAGGAGAGCAGTACACCTCAATCTACTGCCACGTGAAGGGGGACACAAGCCTCATAGGCAAAAAAGTCAAACAGGGAGACAAAATAGGAACAGTAAACTACAACCCGCCGCACATACACCTTGAGATATACAAGGGAAAGGTGACAAGCGCAGCACCAACATCAAAATACGAGTCGAGCACATCATGCGTGTTATGGAGCTACGATCCGCAACTAGTAAACCCTACGCAAATAGTAGCGGTATAGAAGCTTTCGAAACCTTTAAATATAAATACAAAGAAAATAATATATGAAGAGGTGGTCTTAAATGAAGGACAAAAGAGGACAGGGCATTTCTATGGAATTCATAATAATAGCGGCCATAGCCTTAATAGTCTTAATCGTGATTATACTATTCTTTACAGGCGGACTTGAAAAAATATTCGCACAACAAAGTCAAACTGTTGGGACTGCAACAGATCAAGAAAAAGAAATATGGAGAAGCAGCTGCAGACTATACTGTACCTTAGGACAAAAAGAAAATTTCTTGAACAAAGAATTTAAGACAAAACAGGATACAACAGGGACTGGAACAGCATACACATGCACCAGTTTAGGTGTATCATGCGGAGACTGCGTGGACAAGGAAACATTAACAGGAGCCGGATGTTCCCAATATAGAGACAAAGACTCTTGTGGGAAAATCTCCCAGTGTACTTGGAATGAGTGGAAAAAATAAACTCCTTCTTTTTTATTTTAAAAACAGCAAAATATTTAAGCAGGCAAAAAAATAAAAAATTATGCCAAACAAAAAAGGGGATCTGGAGATAAGGTACCTAATTCTATTTGCCTTGGCACTAGTCGTCCTAGTGGTAATAATACTCATATTCACCGGCAGCATAGGAGACTTCGTGGGAAGGATAAAAGACATATTCAACGAAATATTCGGCCTGAAGCCGGACCTAAGTTCTTTCAAAAAATGAAAAATAAAAAAGGAGAGACAGAAAGCTACAGCTTCCTGATAGGGCTTGTAATAACATTCTTGTTACTAACCTCCGTAGGCTGCGTGGTCTACCAACTCTACTCAAAAAAGTCAGAGACAGAAGAAAACTTCAAAAACCTGGCTGAAACGGTAAAAAACCTCAAAGACGGAGAAGAAGGAAAGATACCCTTCTACATAGATGAGGACTATGTTGTAGTGGGATTCAGGAGCGACCAGCCAACAGTAGAAAGCAAATCAACAGTGGGAAAGGACTTCTTCGTAAGCTACTGCTACAACTGGTACACAGGAGGATATGACGGACTGCTGATAGAAAGACCAACACAATGCAAAGGGAAATCATGCATATGCCTCTGCCAATACCAAACAGACGCACCAAAACAACTGGGAATATATGAAAAGGTAAGAGATGCGGCGGTATTCGTAACAAGAAACTTCTGCAGCGGAGAAGAAGACGTATGCCTAACAGAAGGAGTGGACAAATACGACTTTGTCGGGGCCAAAGCATGCTCAATAGCGTTCATACCGGGAATAAAAGGAAAATACTTCATGGGAATAGAACCTCTAAGAACACAGAGCAAGATAGAACAGAGGGGAACAGCGCCAGTATACTACAAAAGAAGCGGTAACACCATATTCCTAGGGGACGAACAGCTAACAAAAGAAGAAATAAACAAAGAAATACAAGAAACACAGGGAAACTTAACAAAAACAATATAAACCATTAATGCTTAATTAAAAACCATGAAAAAAAGAGGTCAAGCAGAAGTTCTACAGATAACACTACTATTCGAATTTCTTGCAGGAATACTCATAGCAGGAATACTAATTTACGCGGTGACAAACCTCAACGACACGTCAGCACTCACAAAAGAATACTTCCAAAAAGACTACCAGATAATAAAAGGATCCCTGGAAGGAAAACCCGGAAACTATGAGATAACATACCCGATAGGAACCCTGACGGTAAAGGACGGCGAATTCAAAGAACCCGACGGAATGAAAGTAAAAGCAAACAATAAAGCGACCATAAAAAAACAAGACGGGGAAGTAAAAATAGCATGAAGAAGGGGGCATACGACCTAGGAAGAAAAGTACTTTACTACGTCGTAGCAGCCATGATAATAGCGCTCGTCTTTATATACATAAGCAACGCACTCTACAAATACCAGAAAAAAGGGTTCGAAAACCTGAAGGAGATAGAAGGCGTGGGCGTACTAAACAAGATAAATTCATGCTTCTACTACGAAGACAAGGAAATAAACAGGGTCTATGCCAACACCGTGGACATGGAGAAATTCAAAAAAGAAAACCTACAACAATGCACAGACCAGAAGATGAGAATCATGCTAACAAGACTTGGAAAAGAACCTAAAACTACAACAATAAGCCAGGGAGATGAAAACGTCATAGAAACACAAACATTCAGAAGACTGGTAACGATAAGGGACCAGGGGAGGGAAGAGGAAGGACTTCTGCAAGTGGTGGTGCCTCAATGAACAAAAAAGCACAAACAGAAGACATATTCGCAGACCTGATACCATCAATAATGATCCTAGTGATAGGAATACTCATACTCTACTACTTCTCATTCAACTTCAGCGAAGAGGTCAGAGACAACGAATTCCTAACAACAAGGATAACAGACAGGGAAGCCTTCAGCATAGAAGGAATGATGAACCACCAGGTAGGTGTAGACGGCAAATACCAAAAAGTAATAGACGTAATAGATCAATACAGCAAAACCCAAAACACCGCCGACAAAATGAAATACGAGACTGCGGTAGAGACCGGAGCAAAAGAATACCTGCTACAAATAGACCCCCAAATAGTAACATGCTTCAAAATAAAACTAATAATACTACTAAAAAGCGAACTCGACCTACTGGACATGTGCGAACTAAACATCATAAAAGAAGTAAGAAGCGAACTTGCAATAATACCACTATCAGACGGAACACACGCAAAAATAAGGATGGAATATGGCGAACCGGATATCTAAAAAAGGGACGATAATACTGCTGATAGCATCGATAGGATTCCTGATAGCATCAATCTGGCTAATGCAGGTACACCTAAAACCGAGAAACATAGGGAGTGTAGAGTTCACAGCACTAAAACTGGGAAACCAGGGACAAAACCACCTGTACTACATAGACAAAGCAGCAGAATACTCGCTTAGCAATGCGCTCGACGTAAAATCAAGAAACTACAAAACACAGGAAAAAGTATACACAAACAGAGAAGTATGCCACCTGCAGCTTGACGCCTGCAGGGAAGGAAAAGCAGACTGCGAAACAAACCTGAAACTATTCTGCGAGGACGAAGTATTAAAAGCATTCAAAGAAAACTTCGCACAGTACATACAAATATTCAGCAGAGAAACAGAACAAAAACTAGATGTAAACGACTACGAATTCCAAATAAAAACAATAACATCCGAAATGACAACAAAAATAAGAGACATAGAGGTTACTGGAAAAACAACCACAGAACTCAAAGAAGAAGAAGGTGGAGTAAAGTACAGCATGACCCCAAACTTCAAGGTAAAAGTAAAAATATAAAAAGATTAAAAATCAATAAAACAAAAAAGAGGAAAAATGGCTGACAGCGCGATACTACAAGGATTCCAGGATATAACAGACTTCATATTAGTAACCCAAGGGGTAACTGAAACAGCGCTCATAAAATTCAGCCTATGGCTATTCTTGTTCTTCATAATATTCAAAGGAGCAGAAAAGGTATTCAAAGAAGGCAGAGCAATACCTATGCTGGTAGCAGCAATAATCTCATTCATAGGAATAAGATTCATGCCAGAAGAATGGATAAACGCCATGACAACAGTCTACGCAATAGTCGTAGGAATAGCACTATTCATAGGGCCATACATACTGATAAGCATAATAAGCGACGCGGCAAGACTCGGAAGAACAATAAAATGGATACTCATACTAATAGCATACGGAGCCCTCATATACTTCCTACCCTCCTTTGGAGCACTGACATTCGGAAGCGAAATACTAGACGGAATACTAAGATACTTTGCAGACAACAGATTCATAGCAGCGGCGGCATTCCTCGTAGTGCTCATACTGCTGATAATGGCAAGAAGAAAGATATACAGGGGAGCAGCGTGGGGCGCAGGGACAGGAGTCAGAGGAGTGGGATGGGGGCTGAGAGGCGTCGGAAGGGCAGGAGTAGGAGCAGTAAGATACACAGGAAGAGGAATAGCAAGCGGAGCAAGATACTTGGGAGAAGGAGCAGCATTTGGAGCGGGAGCAGCAGCAGGGTACGGAAGAGCAAGAGGCGGCGGAATGGTTAGCAACATGTGGGCAAGAATGCAAGCAAACAGGAGGAGAAAGAGAATAGCAAAAAGGATGATGAGAGCTGCAGCAGCGCGCAGAGCAGCAGGAAGACCATAAAAGAAAAAATTTTTAAACAAAACTAATCCTAAAACATTAACAAAAAACAGAACATGGAAGTAATAATCCTAAGAAACGACCGGTCTTCGTTGGCAGAAAAATACGGCGAATTCAGCGAAGGAAGAACAGAGAACTACAAAGACATAGTGGACATAAAGAAAGCCCTAGACAGAATGGGCATAAGGTACAAAGAAGTGATCATCAAGGAAGACCTGACCAACCTAAACCAGGTCAAAAAGCTAAGCCCAGACTCAGACCTAGTTGTCATCAATATGTGTGACGATTTCTTGGACCCCTCAAAAGAGGCGCTGGTGCCGAAAAGACTCGAGAAACTTGGGATAGCATACACAGGAGACGCTTACCAACCACTCGTTCTATGCACACAAAAAGCCCTTCTGAAAAAAAAGCTGATAGATTCAGGAGTAATAACACCAAAATACCAACTAGTCAGCTCAGCAGACGAGAAGATAAGGGGGCTGAAATACCCCTTAATAGTAAAACCAAACAACGAACACGGAAGCATAGGAATAGAAGAAGACTCGGTAGTGCACAACCACGAACAACTGCAAAAAAAACTCAACGAAATGATAGGCGAATATGGGAAAGTGTTGGTGGAAGAGTATATCGAGGGAAGAGAGATAGCAACGGTAGTCTGGGGGGACAACATAATGAAGGCATCGGAAATAATATTCAAGGAAGAAGACTTCGCAGGAAAACCCACCATAATGACATACGATTCAAAATGGAAAGAAGACTCACAAGAATATGAAGGAACAGTGAGGAAACCAGCAAAGCTACCCAAGCATCTAGAAGAGAAAATCAAAGAAGAATCAAAAAAGGCATACAACGCCCTAGGATGCAAAAGCTATGCAAGAGTCGACCTGAGACTGACCCAAGACGGAACACCATACGTACTGGAAGTCAATGTAAACCCTGACCTGTCCAGAGACGGGGCAGTAGCAAAGATAATAGAATACTCTAAAATAAGCTACATAAAATTCATAAAAATGATACTAGAGAATGCAATAGCCGTAGAACAAGAAAACAAACCAGCAGAAGAAAAAACAGAAGAAAGACTTGCTGCTTAAAGAGAAGCAATTTTATTTTCTAAAAACTTAATCTGCGAATTACACTCTGACAAGGCTTTTTTGTTAAGCTTGATCCATTCCATGGCATAGGATATCTCCCTCTTATGATAGTTGATGCAAGTATTATGATGATTTTTTATCTGTTCCATGTGGAACGTCAATTTCTTAATTTGATCAGCCCTTTCTGAATCATCCTCAGCCTCTTTAACCTGCCTCTCATGCTTGAGTATAGAACCCTTATGGAACTTTATCCAGCTCTTGTTATACTTGATTTCATTTCTCTGAAACTTTATAGAATTTTCAAGAGTTTCGATGTGTTCCTTATGGAAATTGAGCTTTTCTTTTTGCTTTCTCAATTCTTCCTCAAAATACCCCAACCTTTCTGACTTATTCTTCTCAGGCATACTTCAATATAACAATGTAACTTTATAAAATTATGTTAAGAAAAGAGCGCCTCGGGCAAGACTCGAACTTGCGACCACCTGATTAACAGTCAGGTGCTCTACCTGTTGCTCGATATTTTTGATATCTCTGAGCTACCGAGGCATAGATTCGTAGAGTTTATTCAAATCCGATACTACAAACTCGCAGATTTCTTTATAAAAGTTTCTGTAAGGTTTGGGTATATAAAAGAGAATAGTATACCCCACATTTTTATAATCTTTTATCTTTCTTTTTAGATACATCAATCTAATATTATCAGGATGTTTCCATGCTGTAATCTCAATTATAAGATTATTGGAAACAATAAGATCTGGGAAATAAGCTTTACCATTGATATTTAAATAAGGTTCATATTCAAATCTTACATTTTTATCAAAAAGAAAATCTATCACTTCTTTTTCATATTTATTCCTTACTTCAACCCCTGCCTTTGTTTTTAATAAAGGCTTGTTATTCACTTTTTTAAATCTTTTATACTGTAATTTATAGTATACTTCTGGATTCTCTTCCCTCATATTTTTATGCCATCTTTTCATATTTTCAGAGCTGATTCTGTGTAACATTTCAATATTTGACTTAAATAAGCCATTTTTAATTTTAGACTTAACACTATTTTTGCCTCCTTTTACCCTCCCCCAATTCTTATCTAAATAACCCAAAATATTTTGTCCTCTTTCTTTAAATGATATATTAAGAAAATTACAAATTAGATTAAATCTTTCCTTTGAAAGATTTCTTTTCCCATATTTATAGAAATAAATAACTGATTTAGGGATGCCTATTAAAGAAGATAACTTCCTTTCACTACCAGCTTTTTGCACAGCTAAACTTACTAACTTTTTTTGGTAATTTTTATTTAATTTAACAAACATACCTCTTCAGTTCACTAGGAGGTAATTGAAATTTAAAAATTTTTGTTAGACTTTATCGGAAATCTTACGGGTACTTTACATCAAAAATAAAAATAACTTTAAATATTAATTAAGCTTTTTAAAATTATGACAAAAAAAGAAAAAATAAAATTTAACATTAAAATATTCCTACTGTTATGTTTAGGGTTTGTTGGTCCTATATTTTTATGCTTTTACTTATATGCTTTGTACCCTAAAGCAAAAGGCATAATAGACACAACACTATTTGTATACCTGGTTGGTTTATTTTGTTATATATTTAGGGGTTATAAATTAAAAGTAAGCAAAACACATAAATAAATAGTTTATTTTTTAATCAATCCATTCCTGCTTCTTAATCTTCTCAGGCAAATACTTCTCAGAAATGAAAGAAATGCCCCGAGCTGAGAGGGCCTGAATTTCAGCCTTAGACTGCAAGTCCTTCATCATCTTGAACTGACGCTGCCAAGCCTTGTTCTTCTCAAACCACTCATACCTAGAAATCTGATGCAAGCGAGAAACGTCAGTGTCCTTAAACTTAATCAAATGCTTCTTCAAATCATAATTCTCGATATCATCAGCAGAAATACCCAAGAAGCGAACATCAGGAATAGCCATCTTCTCAGAAATGTGAGCAAGGCTAATGGAACCAAACTTCAAAACAGAATAAATATAGAACCCCCAAGGGTCAAAATCTGTAAGAACATAAATAGGAATCTTAAAATCGGTACTCATACGCTGCAACAACCTCCTTATGCCACGAGTTGTCTGACCCTGAGAAGACGTGATAATGCAATTCTGCTTCTCCCAAAACCTATCCTCATGAAGACGCTCCCAAACAGCAGCCTTCTCCATGTAGATGATGTACTTAGCATTCATCTTGATGAATTTAATATCCTCAACGTTACTGGGGATGGACCAACCGCCGGAACCCATCTTAGCCCAATTAATCGTATCACCCCTATCTTTAATGACCACCTTGCCAGCAACAGAACCCATCTTGTTAGCGTTCACGTGAAGCTGCTCACGAGAAGAATTCAAAATCAACTCAAGATCCTCAATCACAGCATCAGACTCAGCCTGCTCATCAACTATGTTAATCTTAGTATCAGGAATAGTACGCTTAGCCATGTAAAAAACGTCCCTCAAACTGGCATGCTTCTCCTCCTCAAGAAGCTTCTTGCTTATGGAAGCAATCTCAACGGTCTGCAAAAACTTCTTGGCGTGAGCAACGTTAAAGAAATACCTATTCGCAACACGATCCTTCAACATCAAAGTTCTTGTCTTCTGGTTAAAACCGACGTTGGACAGGGAACGAACTGGCAAAGTAATTGTTGGATTCTTCTTGTGCTTGATATGCTTAACAAGCTTACTCCCAAACTCCTTCAATTCAGCCTTTACCTTCTTCAAGCTTACCACCATTCTTCTCCAAATCAGGGATACCTTTCTTCAAAATCTTATTCAAACCATCAGCGATTGAATCCTTAGACTCACCCGAAAGCGTATGCAACGCAGAAGCAACCTCTGGAATGTACTTCTCAAAAAGGTTAAGCTTTTCTTTTTGCTCACGAGCACGGACAGTATGCCTGATATGAGAGGCTAACTTGCGACCACACTCCTGCAAAGCAAGCTTCAAATCCTTAATAATTTCAGGATAATGAGCAATAGCTTCCTTGGACTCAGAAGTGAACGGAACCCAAACAGAAGCAATATGAACTAGAATTACTGCAGGACCCTGAGGCAAAGCACCTTTACTCTGAGACAAACCATAACTACGCCAGGCAGTATTCACGATAGCCTTAACAGAAGCACAAGCACTTTGCTGGTAGAGCAAAGGAACCCTGTTAGCAAAACGCATAACACGAACAAGATCCTCCTGAGGCAGGTCACCGCCGTAAGCAATACCACACTCGATCACGAAAGGATTGCCACGATAAACAGAAGGGGACCTCGTGACAGCAGCATAAAACTCTGCGTTTATCTCCTTCTTCAGACCCTTAATTATAAGCTCCTCACCAATTGGAGAAATACAATCCGTCGGAGGGGCCATCACCTTAGTCTCGTTAATAGCCTTATACAACTTCTCAGACTCATGACGAGCAATCCTTGAAGGCTTAGCGTTTTCTGGAAGACCTGCCTTCGCACAAATCTCCTTAGCAACCTTCGCACTAACCCTGGAAAAGTCCTGCATAAGAAAAGCCTGCAAAGTCCTAGCTTTGGTATCCTGCAACATCTTCATCAAAATACCAAGCTCAACACCATAAGGATGAGGCTTGATAGACTTGGGCTCCTTAGGCAATTCGTCAGAAGCACGCAAAAACTCAACCATCTCATTCTCAGGAGTAAAGTACATGATAGTAGCATGAGGATTAATAATGGCAGTCTGCTTCAAGTAATCATCAACACTCTGCTTACCCTTAAGATATTTTGCTTCAAGTTCAATCTCAACCCTTGTACCTTGAGGCTTATTCCACTCAACATCATCCTCCTTAATAATCTCAGGCTCATTCTTTCTGGTGTCAATATGAAGCTCGTAATAATGAGCAGGCTTCTTCTCAGAAATACGAGAAATAATCTTAGTAGGCTTACCTGTAGTAAGCTGACCGTACATGGAAGCAGCAGAAATACCGATACCCTGCTGGCCCCTAGATTGCTTCATGGCATGGAACTTAGAACCATAAAGAAGCTTAGCAAAAATCTTAGGAACCTGCTCCTTAACAATACCCGGACCGTTGTCCTCAACAATAACGATAAAACGATCCTCCTTAACCTGCTTGATATTAACATGAATTTCCGGCAATATACCAGCTTCCTCACAAGCATCCAAACTATTATCAACAGCCTCCTTTACAGCAGTAAGAAGCGCCTTACGGGGATTGTCAAAACCAAGGAGATGCCTATTCTTAGCAAAGAATTCCGAAACAGAAATCTCTCTCTGACCCTTTGCAAGCTCCTCAGCCTTTGTCACTTCCCTTTTTTTAACCTCAACTAACCTAGTCTGCTTCGTTGCCACGAGAGGAAATAGTAAAGAGAGCCCTATTTAAATTTTTGTGTTTTTTAAAAAATAAAGAAAAAATTAAATTCCGATGCACTTGTTGTTGTAACAGGAGCCCTCACAAGTTTTCAGACTGCTCCACTCCAAGCAAGCGTCTGTATCGTAATTACCGCAAACCCTGTAAGTCTTACAGTTAACGTTGTAAGAACCAGCCTTACAATAATTACCGTAACACTCTACCTTCCCCTTGACAGAACACTCGTTGCTACAGGTAGGATTGCTGCACTTACCATCCGTACAGGTTTGGCCATAGACACACGATGTCATGTTACCCCACTCGAGACAAGAGTCCGTATCATAGTTACCGCAAACTTGGTAACTTGTGGTACCGGAACATCTTCTAGTACCAACAGGAGTACAGTCATCACTACACACACCGGGAGTTATACAAATACCATTCCTGTCACAAATCTTGCCAACTGGGCAGACACCACAATTTATCGTACTGCCACAATTATCAGACCAAGCACCGCACTCCCTACCAGTAGAAGAGCAGCTATCAGTGGTACAATTTTCTTGAACACAACCGCCACCCTTACAAGCATAGGTAGCAGGGCAATAACTTGGATTGCTCCACTCAAGGCAAGAGTCTGTATCGTAATTACCGCAAGTCCTGTAAGCTACTGCGGTACCCACAGGCAAACACGCTTTCTGGTCAGCATAAGCACACTCATCTGTACACAAACTACTCCCGCACTTACCGTTAGAACAGCCGTCAGGACAGTTATAACCCTTAGTAGCCCTCCTAGTTTTTGTAGGACAATACCACTCAACCAGCTTGTTACCGGAACAGTAATCATACGAGTTCTTATTCCTGTAGGTAACGTAACCTGCAGTGTAGTAATCAAGACCGTTATCTGAATCAACACAGGTAGAACTTGAAATAGCCCTACCAGTACTATAAGCTTGATCGACAGCAACATAGGTCACACCAATGCCCACAATAACAGCTATAAGAAAGAAAAGATTAGCCCTTTCCAAACTAAACCACCTCCATTTTCAGTAAAATAAAAAGAAAAACTACCTTAAATAACTTATGATTTCACTACGACATAGAAAATCTCATTCTCAAGCTCGATAGTCTTGTAAGAATAACCCAGGTCACCAACCAATTTTATAAACCAAGAACGCTCTTTCAACCTCTTCTTACCGCTAATGCTCTTAGTTGGGAAACTGATAACAATAAACTTAGCATCAATCAACCTGATCAAATCAAGACTAATCCCCTTCTTCAAAGACTCCAAAGAATCCAGAGCCTTGAAAAGAAAACAAACATCACAGCTCGGAAGCATAGGAGTCTTAAGCAAATCAGCAGAAAAAGCCTTACCCCTCAAACCAGAATATTTTTTCATGATATCAAAATAAGACTGGATGAAGGAAGCATCATCCGGACTCAGCTCATATGCATAATAAGTAACCTCACCCAAACGCATCCACGGAAAAGATAAAGGGTTAAGGCCGCAGGCAAGGTCGAGAATGATTTTAGGCTTACCAGTAATGCGAAAAAGGGAGACGTAAAAAGGGGCGTAAGAAGGAAACCTCTCCTGAGTGGACTTGTGAGACTGCAAAATCTTAGAATGAATGTCGAGAGCCTTAGCATCGAGATGCCCAGTTTTTTTCAAATGGGTGTCTAACTCAGCAAGACTCCTCTTAGACACGTTAAAAACACCGTAAACCTCGTGAAGAACACGCCGAAGATGCTTCAACATAACTTTATACTCCTTTGATTTCTGGAACTTAGGATGGGACTCAAGAATACGCGCAACCTTCCTGTTCTTATCAAAATACTCAAGAATAAGCTTCCTAACAAAAGAAGGATCTAAAGCACGCAGGGTTTTCTTCTTCTTAACATCAGAAATGATAAGAGCTAAGTCCATCTTCTCGAGCGCTTCCTCCTGCTTTCCAACCAATTGTAAACAGGACCGTGAGGGGCACCCTTCAAAAGATTCTCAATAGCCTCACGAGCAACAAGAACATCATCAACATGACCAATGATGCAGGCGGTCTTTCCATAAACGGAAATAGCGGTGTTGGTAAGACGCTCAATATTCTTCCAAGCCTGACCCTTACTACCAATTATACGAGACTTCAAACGAGTCATCTTCTTTTTCGACTTGCCAGCATAATCCTTTATGTTTATAACTTCGAAACAATTCTCCTCATCACAAAGAGAACAAGCTATATGTGGATTAAAACCGCGAGCAACAGCCTGAATAACACCACGAGCAGTAAAAACATCTATGCTCTCACCGGAAATAGTGACCCTACCCTCATCAGAATCTACCTCAATCTTGGTATTAGTAGCTTTTTCCAACTCTCTTTTTGTAGAACCTTTCTTACCGATGAGTACTGCAATCCTATCCTTAGGAATTCTTAGTTCATAAGAGTGCATTTTCAGAACTCTTCAACATCTTCAAGGCCTTTTAAATAGCCTTTCCTCTTAAGCCAGTCAACCTGACTGGCCTTATACTTATGTAGTATATCACCTTTAGTGTTATCATACTCCCAAGGCTCAACAAGAACTATGTCGCCTTCCCTAACCCAGAGCTTACGCTTAAGCCTGCCAGGAATACGACAATTCCTTGACTTGCCATCAAGACAACGAACCTTAGAACGGGAAGAACCAAGCCTCTGCTCAAGCAAACCAAGAACCTCACGACCCTTTGGAGTCCTAACTCTCATAAGCTCCTGAGCAAGTTGTTCCTGCCTTCTCTGTTCTTCCTTCTTTCTTGACATAACAAAAGCACAGAACTAAGCGGTTTATAAAGTTTTTCCATACAATACATCTGCAAGAATTGTAACAATAAAGAGAAGAAATAAATGATTTCTAAACCAAACGAAAAACCTGCACCAAGACTGGAAAAATTACGCTTTATTCTGAAAAACCAATATTAAAAATGAACGACTAAAAATAAGCATCACAGGAGGTCAAAATGAAAGAAGAACTAGTACTCAGACTAAACACGCTGGAAAGCCTGGCAATAGCAGGACCGGACGAAAGGGAAAGAACAGGACTTTATGCAAGCCTGATAGGAAAGGAATCAGAACCGTACAGGGGAGGCACGTTTGACAAATCAATAAAATACTGCCTAGGCAAAAACGAACAGGCAGACCTTGACGAAGACAGGACACTAGCAATGGAAATAAAATCATTGTTAGACCAACACAGCATAAGCACACCGTTCCAGATAAGAATATGTGATGAGAACGGAGGATACAAGAAAAACATAGAAACAAACGGAGAGGTAATGAAACTGGATGACAAGGTAATGCCATACGTAGACAAGAGAACGCTGGAAAACGGCGACTCTTACGACTACCTGGACATGGTTGTTGAACTGAACACAAAAGTAGGAAGATGATACCTAGAAGCTTCATCTACCAAGAACTTATGGACAGGACAGCAGTAATAATGCACGGAGCCATATGGCCTGTGGTAGGAAGAAAAACAAACCAGAACTACTTCAGGTGGTACACCAAAACATTTGGAATAGAAAAAGGCAAAGAGCTGAAGGATTTGCAAGAAGACTACAAAGAAAGATGCGAACACAGCACAAAGACACAAGACCCCGAAATAGTAAACTTCTTCATAAACCATGTAATAAGGAACAAACAAGAAAGAAAAGAAAAAAACCTAGAAGAATGGGCAAGGGATTATTTCGTATGCTGCAACTCGCTCTTTGAAATAAAAAACGGAAAACAACCCAACCACGAAATACTGATCCAAGGAAAAAGCTACAACATAGACAGAAAAATAATGACCCTAGGGGAGATGGAACAAAACACAACAAAACCACAAGAATATGAAAATAGGGTTGTAACAATAGCACAACAACAAAAATACTATGACAGGAACGAGAAGCTCGGAATAGAGAAAGCAGAAGGGAAATTCTACATACACAAGATAAACGAGCCGTATGCACTTTACGAAAGAAAAAACGGCAAACACTACGGATTCGGGAGAGCAAAAATAGGGGTGGAAGTAGAAAACGCAGATGGAGAAGTAGTATGGCATGATGCGGTAGTCATGAATGAGTATATGCACCCGGCGTTGAAGGGAAATGAGGCATACCAGAAAATATGCACAGGGACCTTCTCATTCGACAACATAAGAAGGAAGTACGGGGACAAGGGAAAACAAATTAGGGTGGCACTAGAAGAAGCCAGAAGAATGCTCGAAAGAGGCTACTTCTCACAACAAGGATCGTGGAACGAACTTACAGAAGAGAAATACAAAGAACTGGAACTGCAAAACACAAAGGGGTGGAGGATAACAAACACATGATAGACTACTCCAGACAAAAAATATTTGACATGCAAAGCATAGGTAGTGCAAAAATAACTATGGTAGGGGCAGGGTTGCTGGGAGAATACCTGGGAATGTACATGGCGGGATTCGGGATAAAGAACCTAAAAATAATAGACGGGAAAGGAGCGGGACAACTAGAACAGAAACTGCTGAAAATAAACCCGGGAATGAGGATAAGCACTAGGACAACTGCAGATGAGATGTCACTAGGCAGGCCGGAAGTGCTTATAGAAGCAACCAACAACAAGAACACAAAAGAATACTGCAAAAACTACGCAAAGAGGAACAAAATCAGGCTGATAAACATAGCTTCAGATGAAAATAACGCAAGCATAAACATGGAGAATGGCACCCAAGAAGATTTCTCATTCTACGACAAGAAACAACAGGGAAGCTTCACAAGCGGAATAATAGCAGCAATAGCGCTAGACGAAACAAGAAAAATAATAATGCCGATGCAAGACGACCAGAAACTAAGAAAAAGAATAGACTTCAGCATGCACAAGCCAAACAGATTCAACCAAGGAACAGAACAAACAAGGGATTATGAAACAGGACTTGGAGGAATGGCACTCGTTGTCGGCGCAGGAGGGATAGGAACACACCTAGCAATAAACCTGGCAAGGATGGGAATAGGGGAAATGGACATAATGGACGGAGACAAGATAGAAAACCACAACCTGAACAGACAAATACTATACTACGAAAGAATAGGAAAAAACAAAGCAGAAACACTAGCAGAAAGGTTAGTAGGAACAAGAACAAGGATAAATGCGCTGCCACACTACCTCAAACACGAATCACAAATAAGGAAAAGATACGACATAATATTCAGCTGCGTAGACAACTGGGAGTGGAGAATAAGACTGAGCAGGTACGCAAAAAGAAACAACACACCACTGATAAACGGAGCCGTTACGACGTTCACAACAAAAACAGAGTTCTCAAACTGCCTAGAATGCAAGTACGGAAGGAATGTTGAAACAAAAAACGAGAAAAGAGCTGGCTGCAACAGCCTAGAATCAAACGTAGTTATGCAAAACGCATTCGCAGGAGCGTTGATGGCAAGCGAAGCCAAAGCAATAGCAATGCCGCAACGGTACACCAAACTACAAGGGAAGGAAATAAGATACAACACAAAAAATTCTGACGAAAGAAAGATTATTATATTAGGACAATACTGCACGTGCAAGGTGAAAAGATGAGCATAGAAGAAAAAATAGAAGAACCCATCAAGAAAACAAAAATAACAAGAGAGGCATTCCAGAAAATGAACCTCTACGCAAGACTCGTCTCTGAAATAGCTGGCAGAGACGTTGAATGTGCTGGATTTTTACTAAACGAATCTGACACTTACGATGACATAGCAAGAGACGTTTACCTATCAAAAGGACAAACGGTAGCAGAAGCAGAAGGAAACTTCGATGAAGAACAAGATGCGGAAAGCTTCGCAGAACTGAAAAAGAAAAACAAGAAAATAAGCGGGATATGGCATAGCCACGGCAGCATTATAGCGTGCCACTCTGAAGATGATGACAGACACCTAAGAAAGATATACATAACCAAAAGCAAAAACAACAAAATAACGGTGGGAAAAACAAAAACAGAACCGGAAATAAAAAGAGAAAATGAAAAAATAAAGATAAGGTCAGATAATAACATCATACAATACGAGGATAATGTACTAAGCATAAGAACAGAAAAAGGAAGAATCCTGAAAATAAACATCGAAGGCAAAATAAAAGAAATAGAAGAAGAACAACTAAAAGAAGAGGGATTCGTGTACAGCATAGTAATAAACAAAAAATCATACCTTGATAACTTAATAGAAAGAGGATCAAGCTACTACTCCGAATGCTTGATTGGCGAGAACCCCTCAACACCAAGAAAACTTGAAAACCTGGAACTGGAAATAATAGAAGAGGAAAACGGAATAGTAAAAGACGAGGAAACACTAGTTAAAGAAGTGGGGGAAAGGGTAGCACATGAGGGGAAACCGTTAAAAGAAAACCCTCACTACCAAAACATACTAAACAGATACGCGAAAAAGGAAGAAAAAACACACAACAGACTCAGGGAATTCTACCAAAACTACAAGCCAGTAGACGAAGTAGACAACATAATAGTAAGCATAGCAAAAATAATGTCAGGAGACAGCAAAATAAGCGAAGAACTTGGAATAAAAGACAGGGCAAAGAAAATAATATCAAACTACAGGGCAACAAGGCCAAGAAAACATAAAAGCCTGTACAGAAGAATGAAACCAACCCTACAAATGACAGCGCTATGCGCGGGCATAGGGGTACTGGGAATAACATATCTGGCATTAGCAGGAATAGAAAAGGCGTCGATAAGCTACCTGAAGAAAGCAAGACCGGAAATAGCACAAATGATGGAAAGAGGAGACAAATTCTCAGAGATGCTAAAAGTATATCACAAAAAAAGATGACACTGGAAGAAGAACTGATAAGGATGCAGGACAGTGGAAGGATAAGAGGGAGCATAGCACAAGAGATGGCACAAGAAACAGTAAGACAGAGAAAAGTAATACCGATAAAGTACAAGCTAAGCAGCCAAAACAGACGAAGAATAAACTACGAGCCAAGAGAAATAATAAAGATGAATTACGAAGCCATGGGCAAGATAAAACCTAGAACAAAAATAGACAGAGTATGGAAAGAAACCAAGTACACAATTGGGACTGCAGGGATGTATGCCGGGATGGGAGCACTACAAATACTTGTATGGGTATTAGGATTAATAGAAAAACAATCACTCAACTACCTGAACAAAACAAGACCTGAAGTTGCAAATATGATGAGGAGAAAAGAGCCATTCCATAAGGTAGCACAGGAATACTTCAGAAAGGCAAGCCCATAAGCTTTATAAACAATTCTTAATGCTTTCTTAAATAACGGGCCCGTAGCTCAGCCTGGCTTAGAGCACTCGACTGATAAGCGGTAATGTAGAGTCTCTCTCAATGGGGGTGACACAGAGAACAAGATTCTCTACCTACATTTAAGCTCATAGATCGAGAGGTCTCGTGTTCAAATCACGACGGGCCCACTTCATTCTAAAAAAGATGAGCAATATGATTAGCATACTGACTAACGATACGCTCATCAACAACTTCCAAAGAACCAGACTTAACTTTAACATAACGACGGGTGGGAGCATCAAAAAGCCTCAACGTTGAATCAAGCAACGAATCAAAAGACCTGAACTTACCCTCTTCTTTCAAATGGGAAGTGTCAACAACAGAGTCAAGCTTTTCCAAATCAGAAAAAACCCTATCTTCTAAGTTTTTTAATTCAACTTTTTTCTCACCACGCATAGAATGAAATAAAACCTGTGGTGAAAAAGGAGTCTGCAACAAACCCACCTCTTTTTTTAATCTTTCAGCAACTACATCAGCCTTAACTTTACTGGAAACATCTGTTGGATAAGGCTTGCCGAACTTCAAAACAAAAGCACCTGGCCTATAAAGAGGAAAAAGAGGCCTGGAAATCATGTAAGCATACTCCTGCAAGTAAACGAGGTCGCGAGAAAACTTTTTCTTCAAATCAGGAACTTTAATCATAAAAGAATCCTCAACAACCCGCTCATAAGAAGGATTGACAGCAACAAAGAAAAACTCCTTATCAGTCTTAGAAATGATTCTGCGAAAATTAAGGAAGAGGTAAGAAGAAAAGTCAAGAATCCCACCAGAATAACTCCTGCCGTATTTGGTTGAACCGTCAGGCTGCTTCTTGTACTCGGGGTAGACAAGAAGATCCTTAACATACTCTTCAGCGGAAAGAATGTGCTCGAGATAAGACTCGTAAAGAAGCTTAGCCACCTTCTTGTCGACATAGAGTTCATACTCCTTCTTATAAGGGCCCACTTTTTTGGGCATCATGGAATAAGCCATATCTTTCATCCAATTTTTAGAATAAAAGCCGCGGCCTTCACGAATGGCCATGAAAGCACCGAGCTTACGCCAAAAAGGATCAAAAGGACCGATAAAAAGATTATCGCCAGCCTGAATGCGTGCGGGAATGCGAGCATAACCAAGGTTAAGCTGGGTCTCGATGTAATCCATGTGAGAAAGATGACGAGAAATATAAATAAAGTGGGAATCAGGCTTATCCCTCTTTAACTCCTTAAGCTCCTCCAAACCATCAACAACAAATGGGCTAAACAACCTCCTAGAATGGAAGTTAAAAACTTCCAGAATAGGCCTGCAGATAGTCCTCAAACTGTGCTGAACATAGGGAAAAAGCTCAGAAACATTCTCCCTTGTGTAGTTTTTCATAAAAGAGAACACAGAAAGGGATTATATAAATATTAATGAAAAAGAAAATATAAAAAATTATTCTATCCTGGCACAGTTATTAATGGGCTTATCAGTTGTCAACAAAACAACGTCCTTGTTATTAACAGCAGCAAGAATCATGCCGTTGCTGTCAACACCACGAAGGTTAGCAGGCTTTAAGTTGGCAAAAATGACAACACGCTTACCGACCAACTCTTCTGGCTTGTAATACTGCTTCAAGCCAGCAACAAGCTGCCTCTCCTTAGCCTCCCCTATGTCAACCTGCAAAACAACAAGCTTATCAGCGTTCGGGTGCGGCTCAGCCTTCTTAATCGTTCCAACACGAATGTCAAGCTTCTTCCAATCGTTAAACTCAACAAAATTTTCCATCTTAAGACCTCCAGTTTCTGGCTTATCAACCTTAAGCTCAATTTTTTTGAACAAAATCCTCGGCTTCGAAACCTTACCTTTCAACAGACCAAACTTCAAATGACTGAAATTTTGCTTATCAAAATCCTTAATCCCAAGCTGAGAAGCAATCTCCTTAGAAGCCTGGGGCATGAAAGGTTTCAGAAGAATAGCAATAAAGCGAAGGGACTCGGCAAGGTTGTAAAGAACAACGTCTAATTCCTTCTTATCCTTGATATTCCAAGGCTCCTTGTCGTTGATGTACTTGTTAGCGAAGTTGATGAACCTCCAAATCTCGTTCAAGGCGTTATGAAGTTCCCTCTTCTCCATGAAAGCATCTATCTTCTTGAAATCGAGATACTTAGAAACCTCGTCCTTAGTTTTCTTTGGAATATCGCCATTAAGATAAGAGTTGATCATAACAACGGTACGGTTAAGCAGGTTACCCAAATCGTTAGCAAGCTCGGCGTTATGCCTTTGGATTAAAGCCTCTTCGGAAAAGCTACCGTCAAAACCGAACGGAACCTCACGAACAAAGAAGTACCTGATAGAATCAGCAGGGTAATGCTTGATAAGCTCAAAAGGATCGATAACGTTACCGAGGGACTTAGACATCTTCAAGTCGTTATTAGCCTTGATAAAACCGTGAACGAAAACGCTTTTCGGAAGCTTAATGTTAGCTGACATCAACAAAGAACCCCAAATAACCGTGTGATGCCAGAAAATATCATTACCTATGACATGCACGTCAGCAGGCCAAAATTTTTTGTACTTCTCAGCAGGATAACCAACAGTAGTCAAATAATTGGTCAAAGCATCAAGCCAGACATAAAAAACATGCCCCCTGTCATCAGGATAAGGAATGCCCCAGTCAAAAGTACTTCTTGTAATGCTCAAATCCTTAAGAGGCTCATTCAAACGATTAAGGATCTCCTTCTTCTTAGAAGCAGGCAAAATAAAATCAGGAGTGTGCCTAATGTGTTCCACAAGCTTTTTCTGGTATTTGCTCATCTTGAAGAAATAACTCTCTTCCTTCATAGGAACAGGAGGTTTACCGTGGAAAGGACATAAGCCATCAACCAGGTCCTTATCCAAGTAATAAGTCTCACATTCAACACAGTACAAACCCTCATAAGTGCTCTTGTAGGTATCGCCCTTAGCCTTAATCTTCTTAAAGAGGGCATAAACAGCCTTCTTATGGCGTTCTTCAGTCGTGCGAATGAA
>JBDRNX010000030.1:0-26929 GCA_043810595.1 archaeon | reverse complement strand
GCAAAGCAAGGTCGTTCTCGTGAATTCCAGGCTATACTTCCGTTGAGGGGTAAGATTCTCAACGTGGAGAAGGCTCGCATAGATAAGATTTTCAAGAGCGAGCAAATCACAACACTAATGTCTGCTATAGGCACTAATATCAGTGATGAGTTTGACATTTCAAAAGCCCGTTATCATAAGATAATCTTGATGAATGATGCGGATGTTGACGGCAATCACATATTGTGTCTCGGTTTGACTTTCCTGTATCGTTACATGAGGCCTTTAATCGAGGCTGGTTATGTTTACATCGCTCTTCCGCCCCTTTACAAGGTCAAGAAGGGCAAGAAGGATTATTATGTCAAGAACGACGAGGAATTGAATAAGTTGCTTGATGAGCTTGGAAAGGATGATGTTGCTATCCAGCGTTTTAAAGGTCTTGGTGAGATGAATCCGGAGCAGCTCTGGGACACAACCATGGATCCTGAAACGAGGATTCTGAAACAAGTTATAATTGAAGATGCCGTTGCAGCTGATCAGATGTTCACAATCCTTATGGGTGACCAGGTTCAGCCTAGAAGGCATTTCATTTTCAAGTATGCTAAGGAAGTTAAGAATTTGGATGTTTAAGATAAAATGGCAGAAATTCAGAAAAGGTTGATTGAGGAGGAGATGAAGGAGTCGTATGTAGACTATGCTATGTCCGTTATAGTTGGTAGGGCGTTGCCTGATGTTCGCGATGGACTTAAGCCTGTCCACAGGAGAGTTCTCTACACCATGTATCAGCTTGGTCTGCTTCATAATAAACCATTCAGGAAGTCTGCTACTGTTGTCGGTAACGTGATGGCTAAGTTGCACCCTCACGGCGATGCTGCTATTTACGATACTCTTGTAAGGATGGCTCAGGCCTTCTCATTGAGATACCCTTTAGTAGATGGTCAGGGTAATTTTGGTTCTGTCGATGGTGATGCGGCAGCTGCGATGCGTTACACAGAGGCGAGGCTTTCGAAAATTGCTGAAGAGTTGCTTGTTGATATCGAGAAAGAGACTGTCGATTTCGTTCCTAATTTTGATAATACAGCAAAGGAACCTTCGATACTTCCTGCTAAGTTGCCGAATCTTCTGATTAATGGCAGTTCAGGTATTGCTGTGGGTATGGCTACTAACGTTCCTCCTCACAATATCAAGGAGGTTATAGATGCCGTTGTTGCTGCTATAGACAATCCAGATATCGATGTTGCTGACCTTGTTGAGAAGCTTCCTGCTCCTGATTTCCCAACTGGGGCGTTTATTGTAGGTCGTTCAGGTATCCATTCTGCTTACACTACGGGTAGGGGTAAGATAATTCTCAGGGCTAAAACCCATGTTGAGGAGAAGAAAGACAGGAAGTCAATCATTGTTACAGAGATTCCTTACCAAGTTAACAAGGCTTTGCTCATAGAATCCATAGCTGACTTAGTCAAGGATAAGAAGGTAGAGGGCATTTCTGATATTCGTGACGAGTCTGATAAGAAGGGTATGCGTATCGTTATAGAGTTGAAGAAAGGTGTTGATGATACTATTCTGCTTAACCAGCTTTTCAAGAACACTCAGTTGCAGACTACTTTTGGTGTAATCATGCTTGCTCTTGTTGACGGTCAGCCTAAGATATTGAATCTCAAGGACATAGTCTTGAATTACATAAAGCACAGGAAGGAAGTCGTTACCAAGGGGACTCAGTTTGATTTGAAGAAAGCAGAGCGTAAGGCCCACATTCTTGAAGGTTTGAAGATTGCTTTGGGCAAAATCGATGATGTTATTAAGACTATTAAGGCTTCAAAGGATCCTGCTTTTGCCAAGGTTGAGTTGGTGAAGAAGTTTTCCCTTTCTGAAGTTCAGAGTCAGGCGATTCTTGACATGAGACTGCAAAGGTTAACTTCTCTTGAGCAGGATAAGATTAAGAAGGATTATGATGAAACTATCGAACTAATCAAGAAGTTGAAGGACATTCTTGCGTCTCAGCAGAAAATTTTGGGGATTATTAAGGATGGGTTGTTTGATATTGCTAATAATTTTTCTGATGCTCGCAGGACTCAAATCCTTGATATCGAGGAGTATATAGAGCTTGAGGAGTTGATTCCTCATGAGGACGTTGTGGTTAATGTTACGCATTCTGGTTACATTAAGCAGCTTCCGGTTAGTACCTATAAGCAGCAGCGTAGGGGTGGTAAAGGAATAATTGGCACTGATTTGAAGGAGGAGGATGTTGTAGAACAGTTTTTCACGACTGCCAATCATAATTACATTTTATTCTTCTCAAACAAGGGTCAGGTTTATTGGTTGAAGGCTTACCAAATCCCGCAAGCGTCGAGGTACTCTAAGGGTAAAGCAATAGTTAACTTACTAAATCTGAAGGAAGAGGAGAAAATCACTGCTCTTGTTCCAATCCCGACTTTTGAGGGTGAACATTATCTTTTGATGGCTACCAAGAAGGGTGTTTTGAAAAAAACACTCTTGTCAGAATATTCAAGGCCTAGGAAGGGGGGTATTATCGGTATCACTCTTAAGCTGGGTGATGAGCTTGTCAAGGTTAGGCTTACTCCAGGTATCTTGAACATGGTGCTCGCTACCAAGAAGGGTTTTGCTGTTAAGTTTTCTGAGAAGGATGTTAACCCTGTCGGTAGGCAGGCTATGGGTGTTCGTGGTATTAGATTGAGTAAGGACGATGAGGTTATTGGTATGGAAGTTGGTCTTGAGGCGGGTACGCTGCTTACTGTGACTGAAAACGGTTTTGGTAAGAGAACCCCCATTTCCGATTATCGTTTAATCAAACGTGGAGGTAAGGGTGTTATTAACATTAAAACCTCGTCTCGTAACGGTAATGTTATTACTGTCCGTACTGTTACCGATTCTGACGAGATTATTTTGATGAGTCAGAAGGGTGTGGTTATCAGGGTTCCAGCCTCAGACATTCCCTCTATAGGACGGAACACTCAGGGTGTCCGCATAATGAAGCTGGAAGCAGGTGATAAGGTTAAGACTGTTGACAGGGTTATAATTTCAGAAAAGAATAATAACATTAAATCGCACGACAATAACATAGAAAACAGCGATGCTAGTTCTCAGTGAACGTTAAAGGCAAGTCTTATAACCTAATTATTGAGGCTTGATTATTATGTTGGAATACAAAAATACGCCGGACAGGGAATCTGATTTGAAGGAGCTGCTGCATCCGATAGTTAGGCAGTGGTTTTTCTCTAAGTTCAGCTCTTTTTCCCTGCCTCAGCTTCACGGCGTGATGGAGGTTCATAAGCGTAACAACATTCTTATTTCCGCTCCTACTGGTGCTACTAAAACCCTTACTGGCTTCCTTTCCATCCTTAACGAGCTTATTGATTTGTCTCAGAAGGATCTTTTGGAAGATAGGGTTTATTGTGTTTACGTTTCTCCTCTTAAGGCTTTGAATAATGATATAGAGGTTAACTTGACCACCCCTCTTAATGAGATGGAGAAGATGGCTGGTAAGGATTTGGAGATTAGAGTTGCTGTTCGTACAGGTGACACTACTCAGTATGAGAAGGCTGCTATGCTTAAGAACCCCCCTCATATTTTGATTACAACTCCAGAAAGCTTGGCTATCCTTCTTTCTTCTTCTAAGTTTGTATATCATCTGAGTGCTGTTGACTGGGTTGTTGTTGATGAGGTGCATGCCTTGGCAGAAAACAAGCGTGGCGTTCACTTGTCTTTGTCATTGGAACGTTTGCAGGAGTTGTCCAAGCACGTGACTAGAGTCGGTTTGTCTGCTACTATTGCTCCTCTCGATGAGGTTGCTAAGTTCCTTGTTGGTTTGGATAATGGCAAGGAAAGAAGTTGTAAGATTGTTAACGTTCAGTTCATAAAGGAGCTGGATATTAAGGTTATGTCTCCTGTTCCCGACTTGGTTGATACCACACATTCCTTGATGCATCATCGCATGTATGAGTTGATTGATGATCTTATTCAACAACACAAAACCACTCTTATATTTACTAACACCAGGTCTGCAACTGAGAGAGTTGTCCATCATCTTAAGGAAAAATTCCCTAAGAATTATACTGAGAACATCGGTGCTCATCACGGCTCCCTTTCCAAGGATCATAGAAAGAATATTGAACAAAGGCTAAGGGAGGGCAAGCTTAAGGTTGTTGTTTCTTCAACTTCTTTGGAGCTTGGTATCGATATCGGTTATGTTGAACTAGTTATACTGCTTGGTTCTCCTAAGTCTGTTGCTCGTGCTTTGCAGCGTATTGGTCGTTCAGGTCATCGTTTGCATGACGTTACCAAAGGTAGGATTATTGTGCTCGATCGTGATGACTTGATTGAGTGTTCTGTTTTGCTGAAGTCTGCTATTGAGAAGAAGATTGATAAGATTCATATTCCCACTAACTGTTTGGATGTTCTTGCTCAGCAGATTTTTGGCATTGCAATTTCTGAAAGAATTTACATAGATCATCTATACTCTTTAATTAAAAGGAGTTATTGTTTCAAGAACCTGCCGAGAAAAGATTTTAATGAGGTGATTGATTACCTTTCCGGTAAGTTCAGCTCTTTGGAGGACAGGCATGTTTATGCTAAGATCTGGTATGACGAGGCTACTGGGGTTATTGGTAGGAGGGGTAAGTTGGCTCGTGTCTTGTACATGACTAATATAGGTACTATTCCCGAGGAGACTTTTGTTATCGTCAAGCAGGGTGAAAGCGTCATAGGTCATATAGATGAGGGCTTTCTTGAACGTCTTAACCGTGGGGATATTTTCTTGCTTGGCGGCGAGACTTACGAGTTTAAGTTTAGCCGTGGTATGGTTGCTCAGGTGATGCCCACTCCTAACAGGCCTCCTAACGTTCCTTCATGGTATTCTGAGATGTTGCCTCTTTCTTTTGACTTGGCTTCTGAGATTCAGAGGTTCAGGAAATTGCTGGGTCAGAAGTTTGCCCATGACTACAGCAAGAAGGAAATCATAAAGTTTATCCTTGATTATTTGTACGTTGATGAGAACGCTGCAGAAGCCGTTTACAACTTCTGTAAGGAGCAGTATGATTACATCGGCTTGCCTCATTCTGATAAGATAATCATTGAGCATTACGCTGACGAGCAGGATAAGGTTACAACAGTGTTCCATACTTTGTACGGCAGGCGTGTTAACGATGTTCTTTCCCGCGCTGTTGCTTTTGCTATTTCCCGTTCCCAGCATCGTGATGTTGAGATTGGCGTTACAGATAACGGTTTTTATGTCAAGTGTGACAAAAAAATTCAGGTTTTGCAGGCATTCAAGCTTCTTAAATCTAAGGATCTAAAGCGTGTTCTCGATCTGGCTCTTCTGAGGACTGAAGTTTTGAAGCGTAGATTCAGGCATTGCGCTACCCGTGCTCTTATGATTCTGCGTGAGTATAAAGGAAGGAAGAAGAGGGTTGGCAGGCAGCAGGTCAGTTCTATGATTTTGATGAACGCTGTCAGGAGGATTTCTCCTGACTTCTTTATTTTGAAAGAAGCAAGACGTGAAGTTCTCGAGGATTTGATGGACATTGATAACGCAATAAAAATTCTTGAGTTGGTTGAGCAGGGTAAGATTAAAGTTGTTGAAACAAATACTAAAATTCCAAGTCCTTTTGCCCTTGGTTTGATTCTTGAGGGTGCTTCTGACATAATGAAGATTGATGACAAGCAGGAATTCTTGAGGAGGATGCATAATCTCGTTTTGGCTAAGATTGCTGTGGAGAAGAGTAAAAAAAATGAGTAAAAAGCTTTATGTTGTTTCTTCTATTCATATGGGAAAGAATCACAGGTTGAATAGATTGTATAAAGCTGCTGAGGTCGGACAGGTTAGGTTAAGTTTAGTTGAGGCTTTGGCGAGGCAAATAAAATCTGGTGCTTTTTTCTGTGACAGCATGTTTAAGAAAGATACAAAAGATTTCAACGAACTGGTTAAAACTGCAATGTCTCCTGAAAGGGTAAATTTAGCCGCATTAGTAACCTACGAAGAAGGCGAGTATGTTATATATGATCAGTTGAGATTTATTGAATTATTCATTGCTTTAAGGGATGAAGGTTATAATTTTGTATTTAAGGCTACTGAAAGGGGCAATCCTCATAAGATTTCTTTTGATGCTTATAAGGGGGTTGCAGAGAAAGGGGGGTATGATATTCATAAGAGGATGTCAAGGTCTGAAAAAGTTGCGCTTGCTAAAAAAATAGTTGAGGACATAAATATTAGGGCAGTGCAGATTAGAGACAAGTTTATCGTTAGGAATATAGTGAAAAATGGTTTGGATGAGAATATATTGTATGTTGGCAAACATCACAAGTTGGGTGATTTAGCTTCTTCAGGATTGGAGTGGTACAGAGTTAATGCTGATTTTTACAGGGGGCGGTACAGGGTTTATGGCAGACTGCCTTCTCGTTTCATGAACAACATGAACAATGCACTTTCTGGTTTAGGGTTGACTTTAGATCAAAAACTGCAATATGTTTAATTAAAAATGTATTCTCTAAAAAATCATTTTATATAACCTTTTTATAAAAAATCATAAGATAACCATTCCTTATTCTCGTAAAATAAAGCATTTTTAACCTGTATTTTACAAAACAGAAATATTTATATACTAATTAAGTGACTAAAATAGTCTAAAAAAGCTTAGATTTGACAAAAAAGAGCGAAAATTTAGTCTTATTATAAAAAAACACCTAATTTTCGCATAAAAAACGAAAAGAAGAAAATTTAAGCTTTTTAACACACAAAGATAGGTAATACAATTTACCAATAAAAAGTGGTGAAATACGTGGAATCGGTAAAAGAAGGTAGACTTGAAATGCTTACGAAAGATGTTCTCGTAGGTCCAGATGCTGACCCTGTGTTCAAAACCTTGGTTCAGTTTAATGTTCTAGAGAATTATTTCAGAAGAACTGTAGCAGAGACTGCAAAGAAGGGTTCATCAGTGTATACTAAAAAGGTCCGAGAGGGGGATGAGAGGGAAAAGGAGCTTATAGGCATTCTCATGCTTAAGCACCGTAGAGGCATACAATCTCATTCCTCTGGACCTTTGAGTTACAGTAAGATCAATCTTACTGATCTTCCTGCTAAGTTGGTTAAGGAGTCTAAGACCTACACCGATGAGCACCAGAGGAATCATCCCTACAGGGATGGTGGTTATGTTGTTAAGGAAGGCAGTAACGGTAGCGTTACCATTTCTGATAAGCACGTCTTCCACAACTATCTTACTGTTACCTTGAAGGCCTACAATAAGGCTAATCCCGATAGCAAGATTAGGACCTTCTCTCAGCTTGCTGAGCTGCTTGTGCCTAAGGACTTTTCTTCTCACGATGCTTCTTCCTTGGCTATAGGTAGTAAGAGCCAGATGGCTCTAGCGGCAGGTGACTCCTACCTGATCAAGCAGAGCGTTTATGATAGTACAGAGGTTGGTAAGGTAGTTAAGGTCGGCAAGATGCTTCAGGGTGTTGAAGCCGAGTTCTTCCTTTACAGGGTTGAGCCTTCTGATACAGAAAAGTACATGGACCTTAAGGAGGAGGATTTCATTAACCCGAAGGAGAAGGTCATTGGTATTCTCCGTACGTATAAGCCTGGCACGGATAAGTCTGTAAGGGCTGAGTATGTTATAACGCCTAAGGACATTGGTATGCGTATAGAAATGACTGGTCGGTATGCGCCTTCAACTTCGGATGTTAAGCCCCTCCCACAGGTTACTGCCCTGGCTGCTAACTATTGAGAATTATATAGGTTCTTGTTTTTTGTATATTCCCACTTCTTTTGGTGTTGCCAAAAACCACTTGTCTGGCAGCCCAACAACTTTTCCTTGCTTTGCTTCTGTTGCTTCTTTCACTCTTAGTATTATGTTTTTCAGCTCACCGTTGTCTTTTATGTTTTTGCTGTTTATCAGTGCTATGGTCTTTCCCGTGTTTATCGCTTCAAGTAATTCCTCAGTATCCATCTCCCCTTTTATGTCGAATACTCTTACCATGAGCTGGCTTTCTTCTTCGTAGAATTCTTCCTTATAATCTTCGTATTTTTCATCCTCTCCCAGTCTGTTCCACCATTCTCTGAGTCCCATTTTCTCACTCCTTTTTCTTTTTTGTGTCTATTTTTTCTTTTCTGAGCATTATCCTTTTCTTTGTTTCTGCCGATACTTGGAAGTTGTGTCTTTCTATCTGTTCTGCCATTCTCAGGAACTTTTCTTCCAGGTTTTTCATGTCATAGTACATGCTTAGGTAGTTCTCACCAGTTTTCATCTGTCTTTCCATGGCTTCTATTTTTGTCAGAAGCGCTATGACGTTTGTTTCGGGTAGTGTTTTCACAACTGGGAAGCCGTCGTCTCCTTTTTCTATTACGAACGGGTCCCTTTTCTCTAAGCTTTTGCCTTCCTGGGCTTTGAGCCTTCTGAGAACGTCGAGGGTAGACTCCCTTCTTTCTCCGGGTTCTTTTTTTGTTTCCAGGTCCTTTCTTTTTATTTGCATTTTACATGTACAGCTTGTTTGTATATTCGCTTGCTGGGAAGTTTTCTTTTATGAATTGCACCATCATCTTGTTGTCCGCAAGTTCGTAACATCTTAGTGCGCTTACAAGCAGTCCTGATTTGAGGAATACATCTCCTACCCTGCTCAGCTTTTCCTTGTCTCCTGCTAGTTCAAAAGCTCTCATCGCGTAAACTAGTTGGTTTTCTTTTACGCATCTGTCTCCTAAGGTGATTAGTTTGCTTTTGTTTTCTAGTGCGCTGTATACTTCTATCGCGAAATCAAGCTTGTCTGCTTGAACGCAAAAGTCTCCTACTTTGTTCAGCCTTTCAGAATCATCTAGAATCTTGAATGCTTTTACAGCGTCTGACACTCTTCCTTCAACCAATGCCTTGTCGCCTACTCTCATGAGTTTTTCTCTGTTGTCTGCTAATCTGTAAGCGTCTATGGCTTGTGAATACATGCCCACTTTCGTGTGATCGTCGCCTATTTCGGTTAGCTTTGCTTTGTTTCCTGTCACCGTGAAAGCTTTCAGTGCTTCTATTACCATTCCTTTCTTTACGTATTCGTCTCCGGCTGCGTTGAGGAGTTGTTTTTTTGTGTCCTCATCGAACATCGACAAGTTTACCTGGTCTATTCCTTTTTTTATAAGTGCAGGCACTATTTTCTGGAACGTGTTTTCCTCTTTTTCAGCCATATCGTCTACCATTTTTCCTATGTTCCTTTTAATGTGTTCTACCATTGTTCACCACCTTTTCTTTCGAATATCATTTTCCGACTTGGAATCTGTTTGTGCAGTCCACGCAGAATTTTTTTCCTTTAGCATATTGTATGCATTCTTCGCATATCTCTTTTTCGCACCATCCGCATTTGGCTACTACCTCCCTGGTTGGATGGTGTTTGCATTTCATCGCTTTCATCTGGATCTCAACCCCATTTTATTGTCTACCGATTCTGCTATCTCAGATATGTTCGTTACCACTCTTTGTATGTCCAAGTTTACCTCTTCTACAGTTTTTTTTAGGCTGCCCATTCTGAGCTCGTATTTTGAGTTTACTTTTATTACCAGTCCCGCTTTTATGAATTTGTTGAGGTGGTAAACCACCGCTCCCCTCGTTGGTTTTACGCTTTCTGCTATTTCCTCGCTTGTCAGTCCCTTCCCGTTTTTTGCTGCTTCAACTAGGAGCTTGAATATTTTGCTTGCTGTTTTTTCTTTGTCTCTGGAGTCTGCAAAACCAAGACAGTTACATATCCACTCTATGTCCCTGTTTACATCCTCTTTTATTGGGTGCTTCAGGTTCTTTACAACGTATCTTCTTAGTTCTGTCACCATATTTTTATCAATTGATTATTGTATTTTCTATATAAACGTTTCGTTTGAATCAATAATTTGTTGACAAAAACATGTTTTTTTGAACATGGATAAATTTATATATAAGTTGAAATACACATTTGTTCATTGATGAAAAGCGTAAAACAAAAAACTTATAAAACCTGCTGTTCTGCGAACTTTTCAGATTTCGGTGATGGTGTTGATGATTTTGATAACCCTTTTGAGGGCTGGTAATTATGATGAAGTACACTAAGTATGAGAAGGCAAGGATTATTGGGGCTAGGGCTTTGCAGATAGCTATGGGTGCGCCGATTCTGCTAGACTTGAAGGAAGGGGATTTTGAGAAGCTAAGCTTTAATCCTATTAACATAGCCAAGAAAGAGTACGATGAGGAAGTTCTGCCGATAACAATTAGGAGGCCTCTCCCGCCTAAGTGGGAGAATTATGAGGAAACTTTCAAAAGGTCTCACATGAAGTTTGAGCGCTTAGTAGAAAAGAAGGAAGAAGATAAGTCTCCCTCTGATGAAAACCTGGTGTAGGTAATTTTTTATATTCTTCCCTATTGTTCTTGTTTTATGGAAATCGTTCCCGGTTTGGAGATTAGGGACCTTGCCCTCTACCTCAAGAAGGATAGGATTCTTGTTTTATCAGATTTTCACATAGGTTTTGAGGAAGCCCTGAACAAGGAAGGTGTCTTAATTCCAAGGTTTCAGTTTGAGGAAATACTTGGTCGCTTGAAGAATATTTTGGAAGGCCTTGATTTGAAGAAGATTATTGTACTGGGAGATTTGAAGCATGAGTTTGGGACGATAAGCGAGACCGAATGGCGTAATACTTTGCAGCTTCTTGATTTCCTGACGAAATATTGTAAGGACGTAATTTTGGTTAAGGGTAACCATGACACTATCCTTGGTCCTATCGCTGCTAAGCGTAACATAAAGGTTAAGCGTTTTGTTAAGGTTGGCGGTTTCTATTTCTGTCACGGCCATTTCATCCCTAAGTCAATAGATGCAAAAGTTATTATCATTGGTCACGAGCATCCCGCTGTGGGTTTGAAGAAGGATTCTAGGGTTGAAGTGTTTAAGTGTTTCCTAAAGGGCAGATGGCAAGATAAGGTGCTCGTGGTTATGCCCTCGTTTAATCTCGTTACAGAAGGTACTGATGTTTTGAAAGAGGAAATCCTCAGCCCTTTCCTTGCTCAGAATCTTTCCAAGTTTGAGGTTTTTATAGTAAGCGATAAGGTTTATTATTTTGGTCAGATTAAAAATTTAGAAAATTTGTAAGGAATCTTATTTTTTCTTTAGGTATTTTTTATGCAACCCTTTCTCGAAGAATTCTTTGACGGCTTGGGCAACGTTAGGGTTGTGGTAGAAGGTTTTGGGGTGTTCTTCCAACGTTTGTGGCAACTTTCCTTTGTCATAAGACTTAACGAATTGCCTTGCTGAGTCGATAGTTACCATGTCAACTGCCATAACACTACTTAGAGGCTCTCTCCAATGTAGTGGTGTGTATTTTTTAAGGAAGTATTCAAGCTCGATTGCTACAGCCTCATACCCTTTTGCCTTCCTATGTTCCTTTTCCATGATGAGACAAAAATTAAGGGAGTATTTATAATTTACTTATTAAAAGAAAGTTTTTTAAATCTGTTTTACAAATATACACTTAATTACATCTCAATAAAAGTAGAGGGGGTGAGACTATGGAATGGAATCCTTTTGGTGAGATGAGAGAATTTCAGAAGCGTATGAACAAGGCTTTTGAAGATTTTTTCAAAAAACCTCGGATGAAGAGCCTTTCGGTAGATGCGCACAGCCCTCTTAGCGATGTTATCGACAAGGGTAATCAGTTCATTGTTAAGGTTGATCTTCCTGGCGTTGAGAAGGAGGACATAATCCTGAATACAACTGAACGAAGTGTAGAGGTAAGGGCTGAAAAGAAGCGCGAAGTGAAGATTCAGAAAAAGGGTTACTACAGGCATGAGCGTTCTTATGGCGGTTTTTACAGGGTTGTTCCGCTGCCGTCTTTCATAGATCCTGACTCAGCGAAAGCTTCTTATAAGAATGGTGTTTTAGAAATTAAGGTGAAGAAGAGTAAAACAAAAAAGGTTAGTAAAAAAGTGAGGGTGGAATGAATGGTGGAAATTAGCTATAAAAGACTTGATAAGTTGGACGACTTTGAGATTGCGTTGGTGCATAAAATATCTGAGAGGGAGTTCGGGAAGGTTAAGAGGAATTTGTCTAACGCTTCTTTGGTTGTTGATGTAAAGAAAATCAATCCTGAAGGGAGAAGGGCTGCTTATGAGGTTAAGGCAAGGGTTGATGCTCCGTCTTTGGTGCTTCATGGCGAGCATACTGATTGGGAGTTGCAGAGGGCTCTTCACAGGACTTTTGATAACTTGAAGAACGAGGTTGAACGCAAGTTTAATAAGAGGAAGGTTAAGTGGCCTAAGAGAATAATTAAAGAGTAATCCGTCTTAGAAACCTTTAAATACTTGCCTTTTATATTTTATTTTAGTGGTGGAGCTACCGAGATTGATTCCTCAGAATCGTCTTGGCTTTGACACCATTCTTCTTCACTTTATGATTTTTCCCCAGCCGATCAGTCTCCATCTGTCGCCGAGTTTTCTAGAAATAGTTATCCTATCGTTTAAGTCTGCGCATACGCTGATTTTCAGGATTACATGAAACTTATTTTTGCTTATCTCATCTACAAGTCCGACTGTCGCTGATGAGTTCACGTTGAGCATTAGCGCTTCTCCTTTTTTTATCGGTTCAACTACGAGTTCATCTTTTGCTCCGACAACTCTTTCAAGTAGGTGTGATTCCAGTTCAAATTTGTCCCGCACAGGTGGAAGTTCTCCCGGTAAGCCGACTACACTTCCGATGAGGTTGTCTGCTTTGACTAATGCGGGATCCAGTTGTGTTAGTAATCCAACCGATCCTCCAGGGCCTACTTCCTTGACGGTCTCTCCTCCTGTTTTCAGTCCCACTATCTCTGTTATTATGGCTTCGTAAATCTTCCTTCCTTCTCTTTCCTTTCTTATTCCGGGTCTTAGCTCTATTTTCTGTTTTTCTTTCAGCATGCCCTGTTTTAGGGCTCCTCCCAGAACCCCTCCTACTAAATCATCAATTTTTGTTCCTGGTCTGTTGACGTCAAAGCTTCTTGCTACGAACATTAGTGGTGGTTTGTTTAGGTCTCTCTTCGGTGTTTTGAGGTGTTCTTCTATTGCTTGTATCAACACGTCTATGTTTACGTTCTGTTGTGCTGATACAGGCACTATCGGTGCGTTTTCCGCTATAGTGCCTTTTACGAAGTTTTTTATTTGCTCGTAATTCTTCATTGCTTGTTCTTCGCTTACAAGGTCTATCTTGTTTTGTACTATGACTATGTTCTTTACTCCGATTATGTCCAAAGCCATTAAATGTTCTTTTGTTTGTGGCTGTGGGCAGGGCTCATTTGCTGCTACAAGCAACAGCGCTCCATCCATTATCGCGGCTCCTGAAAGCATCGTTGCCATTAAAGTTTCGTGTCCCGGTGCGTCTATGAAGCTAACTTTCCTTATTGGTTTGCATTCGCTTTTGCATTTGCCACATTTTTTCTGTGTTCCGTAACATTCAGGTGCCTTGCACTTAGTGCATTTGTAGAATATCGCATCTGCATAACCCAGTTTTATCGTGATACCCCTCTTTATTTCCTCGCTGTGTTCGTCTGTCCATTTTCCTGACAGCTTAGAAACAAGTGTTGTTTTTCCGTGGTCTACATGGCCCACTAGGCCTATGTTTATTTCTGGCTGTCCAAGTTTTTCTTTCTTTACCATCAAGAATATAGCACTCCGAGTTATTTTTAAAGGTTTTGGATTAGGAGGGGGATTGTTTTCCCTTGACGTGTATGTGTTCGCCTTCTTGTTTTATTTCTACTTCTTCTAAGTTGTTTATGACAAGGTCGTTTCCCGGTAACAGGTAGTTAATGTTAAGTCCTTCTATTATCACTTTGTGTATTTTGTCGAACTCCACAATCTTCTTTGGTACTATGTTTCTCTGGTGGGGATTGTTAACGTCAAAAAAAGCAAAAAAACACGGTTTGAAATCTTCCGTACCGCCTTTCTTTCTTCCTATTATTATGCTTTTTACTTCGTACTTCATTCTGCTTGAGCCTCTGGTTGTTCTTTGACTTCTTCTTTTTTTGTGCCGAATATTTCCTCGAGGCTTTTTTGTCCGTATGTTTTCACTTTGAGGTTTACCTGTGCTGTTGTTAATGTCACAGCATTTCCTCTTATAGTTTTTCTTTTCCTTATCCCCCTTGTTCTTATTCCCGGGCCTCGGATTAGTAGCGCTCTTTTCTTTGTTATTCCCTCCAGGTCTTTTCTCATGGGGAATCCTGATGTGTCGCTTCCGCCTGTTATCTCAAGTTGGTAACCTTTAAGTCCCAAGCTGTCTCCTTCTATTACGTCTCCTATTTTCTTGTTTTTGAATATCGTAGTGTCTATTGCTTTGTTGTAGCTCTTCCCTGTTTTAGGATCGCTTATTGTTAGTTTGAATTCTGTCATTTAAACCCCCCACAGCGGATTTTCTGCACGCTTAATTTCGGCTATTTCCTTGAGTATAGCGATTTCATCACCATTTAAAAACCTTTTCAATTCCTTGTATTTTACAAATTCCTCTTCTGTTATGTCAGAGTACAGTATGTCGTTTTCGTTTATCTGTCTGCCGACGGTTAGGTGGGGTATTGCTATGGCCACTTGCTCGCCTCTCTTGGCCTCTTGTATGTTCTCACCTTCTTTCTGCATGGTATTTATTTCGCTGGCCTTGTTGCCGTTTTCTTTCATGAGAGGGCTTCCCACTTTCATCATCCCGCTGAGCACTTCCACCCCGACTACGGCGGGGTTGCTTTGCCTGAATACGCAGTTTGGCAGTATCTGTGCTTTGAAAGGCCTTGTCATTCCCTCGAGTTCCTTCTGTTCTAGTTTTTTCTTTTCTTCTTCCTGCCATTTCTTTATCCCGTCTATTATCCTATATATTATGTCCGCGGTTATTATTTTGACTTCTTTGCTCTGTTCCAAAGTCTTAACGTTGAATCCTACTATTATCTTGTTTAATGGCTCTAGCTCTGCGCTTGCTTCTGCTATGTCTTTTTTTGATATTTCGCCAATTGCTGCTCTTTTTATCATTATGTTGTTTTCTCTGAGCAGGTTTATCAGCGCTTCTAGCGAGCCTAGTGAGTCTGCCTTTACGACCACTCCTTCGTTGTCCACGTCTAGCATTACTTCTTCTACTTCTTCTTGGATTTCCTGTTTTATTTTTTCAAGGTCTTTGTTTGCAACCCTCACTGGCATTCCGGGTAGTGCTTCCTTGATGTCGGGTGAGGATATCTTTACTCCTATTGCAGCATGCACCTCATTTACCATCTTTATTTTTTTCTTGTCCTTGTTGTCCGGCAGGAATAGCGCCTTTACTTTTGTCACTATGGGTTTGTCAAGTCCTCCTATTACTATCTGGTCGTTTTTCTTTATGGTGCCGTCGTATATTATTACGTCTAGTGTGTGTCCTATCCCTTTGGTTTCTTTGACTTCAAGCACTGTTCCTCTTGCTGGTCCTTCCACTTCGTACTTTAGTCCTTTCTCAAGGTATCTCTGTGCGAGTCCTGTTATCACCATTATTAGTTCAGCGAGTCCTTCTCCTTTTTTTCCCGATACAGGTACTATCGCTACTTGTTTTGTATAGTCTTCTACCCTGTCAAATCTTTCAGAAGCGAATCCCAGTTCATGCAATTTTCCTACCAACTCGTATATCTTTATGTCTAGGGTTTGCTGAACGTCTTGTGGTTGACTTTTTAGGTTGTCGAGGAGGAACCCTTCCTTTACGTTCCATCCCGGTATTAGGTCTACCTTGTTGGCTGCTATTATGAATGGTGTTTTGTATTGTTTTAGTATGTCTATGCATTCCAGTGTTTGCGGCTTTACTCCCTCGTTGATGTCTATTACCAGTATCGCAATGTCTGCCAGGTTACCTCCCCTCTTCCTTAGGTTTGTGAATGCCGCGTGTCCTGGCGAGTCTATGAAAAGTATTCCTGGTAGCGTGATTTCTGTTTTTAAGGTGTCAAGAAGTTTGCCGCATATTTTTTTTATGGTGTCTATCGGCAAGCTGGTTGAGGATATGGCTTGGGTTATTCCGCCTGCTTCTCCCTTGGCGACAGCAGTCCCTCTAATCGTGTCAAGAATAGTTGTTTTCCCATGGTCCACGTGCCCCATCATTATGCAGATGGGTGATCTTATTTTTGTCATATATCCTCCCGGCCATCTTTAGAAAAAATTACAGAAGTAGGCTTTTTAAATATTTGGATTAATAAAAAAAAGGGAAAAAGGGTTTATTGCCAGTTTATGTTTTCTAGGTCTTTTTCCAAGTTGTCAAGGTCTGATGTGTTCAGTTCGCTGTCTATGTTGTCGAGGTTTTTTATGTCGCTATCAAGTTCGGTGTTTTCTTTTGCCGTTGGAGTTGTTCCGCTTGGTGTTTCTGTTTTCGTGCACCCTGCTATGGTAAAAGCAACTAAAGCTATCAACATTAGGGCTATTATTTTTCTCATCTTTGTTCTCCTAACGTTTTGTTTGTTTTTAAGTTTTTGTAATTACTAGGAAGTTTCGTTGCCTTCATTTTCTTCTTCCTCTTCATCTTCGTCTTCTTCTTCGTTTTCTTCCTCTATCTCTTGTTCACCGTTAGCTTCTTTTATTGCCTTTATTATCTCTCTCAGTTTTTCGTTCGCTTCCTTCAACGCTTCTTTTGCTTCTTCCATCAGTTGCTTAGCTTCTTCCAGTTTGTCTTTCGCTTCTGGCTTGTCTTCTGCCGCCCAGAATTCTCTGTATTTCTGCACAGCGGCTTCATACTCTTCTTGTGCCAGTTTGAGCTTTGCTTCGTATTCGTCTATCAGTGGTTGTATGTCTTCTATGCTTTTGTTGTTCTCTTCCATTCTCGCTAGTATTCTCTCAAGTTTTTCTTTTAGCTGTTCAGACTTTACTACTATCCCACCTATCCTTGCATTTATCAAGGCGTTGGCGTGGACATGTGTTAGCTGCTTTATGTTTTTCCAGGCTGCGTTTATTTTCTGTGCTGCTTCCCTGATTTCTTCTTTTGTTGTTGCGTTTTGTGCTTGTTCCTTGGCTGCTTGTATTTCTGCTATCTTTGCATCTATCTTCTCTATCATCTCTTGAGCTTCTTCTTCTGTCAAATCATCATTTTCTTCTATCTTGCTCTTGACCTTGTTGAGGTGCTCTATTATCGCGTCTGCAGAATTGCCTAGGAAGTTCTTTGCGCTTTCTATCATGTCTTCTTCTGTTATGTTACAGTTTTCCAGGTCTTCGCACATCTCCCTGAGTCTTTGTCTTTCCTGGAATCTGAGCTTGGCCTGTTCCAGTTCCATCTTTGCTATAGTGAATCTCTCTCTTGCTCTTATGTAGTTGGCTCTTGCTGTTTCTGCTTGTACCGCAGTTATCACTCTTGCTTTGAAGCCCTTTGTCTCGTTGAACTTTGCCCATTCTGGCTTTTCAGCCATTTCTTCCCAAGCTTTTAGTCTTTTCTCCTTTATTTCCTGTAGTCTTCCTCTTAGGGTTTCACTCAGCTGTTTTCCATCTTCTTTAAGGTCTTCTAGCCTTTCTCTGAGTCTTTCCCTGTCTCTTTCCTGTATGCCTATAGAATCATTGTTTCCTGCCTCGTTTTCTTCTTCTATCTGATTTTGTTCCTTTACCTGGTTTTGTTCACCGTTTCCGTTTTCAGAATCTGCCATGCTTAGGGGCAGCAGGCTTAACAGAAAAAGTGTAAGTACTGCTATGTTTATTGTTTTCTTCATTTTGGTCCTCCTTTCAGCCTCTAAAATTGATTTTGATTAGAGGACTATTATTGGAGGTTTGTTTATAAGCATACTTTCTTTGTGTGATTTTTAATCGTTCACAATGCTTTATGAAGCTTTAAGGAGGTTTTTTCTGCCTTCTTTTTTCTCAGGGAAAATTTTTTATACTTCTTTTATTGAAATATTACCATGAAAAGGGGTTTGTCTTTGATTTTTGTTTTTGTACTTTTGGTGGATGTTTGTTCAGCTACTACCATTCACGGTACTGTTTATGATAATAGCTTGAGGCCTGTTAAGGATACTGTTGTTGAAGTTAACTCCATACCTTTGCAGCGCTTTATAGCTAAGGACGGCACCTATTCTTTCAACCTAATCCCTGGTGATTATGTTATTACTGCTAAGCATGATGGTTTGATGGCTCGGGAGAGCATCTCTATTGAGGATGATTCAGGTGATTATGTTATTGATTTGTTCTTGTTTCCAACCTTTGAGGAAGAGGAGGATTTGTTGAATGAAACAGATTTTGATGTGGGCAACCCCTATCCTAAAGAAGTTTCTTATACAGCCCTTGTAGTGACCATATTAGTTGTTGTTGCTCTGGTTTTGTTTTTCTTGTTCAAGTCTAAGCTTTTTAAGAAAAAATCTAAAGTTGAGATGAAGGAAGAGAAGAAGGAAGTTGATGATTTGGATAATGTTATTGATTTCATAAAAGAAGAGGGCGGTCGTGTTACTCAAAAAGACATTAGAAGGAAGTTTCCTTTATCCGAAGCAAAAATCAGTTTGATTATTTCTGAGTTGGAGCACAAAGGGCTTATTGAGAAGATCAAGAAAGGTCGTGGCAATATTATTGTTCTTAAAAAATAAAAAAGAAGTCCTAGTCTTCCAGGACTCTTTCAAAATAGCTTATCGGTTTTATATCAGTGATTATGGTTTGGTGCAGAACCCATTCCCCATCCTCACTCTTTTTTATCACAGTCTCAATTATCGGTTGTCTCTTGAGCTGGTCTATTCTTTTTGCCGTTAGTGTCATTTTTTCACCCCCTGCTTTTTTTCAAAATCTTCTTCTTTAATAACTCTTTACCAAGAATTTTCGTAAATTTTTCAGAATTAGTTTTTGTAAAATAAAAAAAAAGGTATTGCCAATGCTTTTGCAAGCACTGGCAAAGATTAAAGGGAGGGCAATTTACTTAGGGGGTTTTGCCCTTTTTTATCATCACCTCAATAAATCTATTCCCAGTTCCTGACTCACTTGTACAGCTCTTGGACTTGGTTTGCTGTGGTCCACTTTCCCCAAGATGTATGGTGAGTTCACTCCTGTTATGATTGTCATTACTCTCAGCTTTCCGTTCATGTCGTCTCCAACCCTTGCTCCCCAGATGACGTTTGCATCCGGATCAAGGCTTTGTGTTATGAGCTCACCTACTCTGTTTACTTCGTCTAGTGTTAAATCATGACCGCCTGCTACGTGGATTAACGCTCCTGTTGCTCCTTCGTAGCTCACGTCCAATAGTGGGTTGCTTAGTGCTCTCTTCACTGCTTCGTCCACTCTGTGTTCTGAGTCTGATTCTCCTATTCCTATCACTGATACGTCTCCGTTTGCCATGATTGCCTTTACGTCCGCATAGTCCAGGTTGACCAATGATGGCACAGCGATTATTTCAACTATCCCTTTGATCATTGTCGATATCAGCTCGTTTGCTACTGCGAATGCTTGCTGTACCGGTAGGTTACCTGCTATGTTGACCAGTCTGTTGTTGTCTATTACTATTACAGTGTCGCATACGTCTCTTAGTTGTGCTAAGCCGAATTCCGCTTTGTCGATTCTTGCTCTTTCTATGTCGAATGGCATCGTTACCGTTCCTATAACTATTGAACCCATATCTCTTGCCATCTGTGCTACTACAGGACCTCCTCCTGTTCCAGTACCTCCACCCATACCTGCTGTGATGAAGACCATGTCAGCACCGTGCAAGAACTCTCTCAGCTCGTGCATGCTCTCTTTTGCTGCCTCTCTTCCTTTTTCAGGGAATCCTCCGCAACCCAGACCTCTTGTCAGCTCCTTTCCTAGAAGTATTTTTTTGTCGGCTTCCATCAAGTCTAGGTGTTGTTTGTCTGTGTTCAAGGCAGCTATTTCAGCGCCTCTTATTCCTTTTTTGTATAACCATGTTGTCGCGTTACACCCACCACCACCGCATCCTATTACCTTTATGTTTGCATGCCCTATGAGCATGTCTGCCGGTTTCATTGTTGCCTGTGTTTCTAAGGCCGATTTTATCAGAAAGTCCATTTTTCTCTGCCCCCGTTTGGTTTTGTTTTTTTCATTGTATATATTAGAGTATAATAATGTTTATTAATGACTTTTCTTTATACTCTCTTTAAGAACGAGTTTAAGATCGCCAAGTCTTATGCTCTTCAACGACACATCTGAGTATGTGTTTTAGTACAACAAGATTTCATCAATCGCCAAGATTAGTTTTATCGCCAAATAAAGCCAACCAATGATGAAACTTAACTTCTTTTTTATTAACCTTAAAATAACCTCGATTTCATATTTAAACATTATTAAACTTGAAAATATATATTCTATAATATAAATAATTATTTAATAGCTTTTCTTCTAACCTACAATTATGAGGAAGTTTAATGCCAAAGAGGGTGATGCCGTCGAGATTTTGACGGATTCTGAAAAATTGTCTGGGATTGTTATGCCCTCTAGAAATTCCACTACGTTAATTTTAAAACTCGAGAGTGGTTACAATATCACTGTTGATTTGGCCAAGGTTAAGTCCTTTAAGGTAGTCAAAAAGCAGGTCAAACCTTCTGAACCTAAAAAACATGCTTTGAACTTTGATAAGAAGCTTCCTACCATCTCTATTTTGCACACTGGTGGCACGATTGCTTCTGCTGTTGATTACAAGACTGGGGCTGTTGTCGCTAGGTTCTCTCCTGAGGATCTTATTGCAATGTTCCCTGAGCTTGGTAAGATTGCCAACATAAAGTCTAGGTTGGTCAGGAATATGATGTCTGACGATATGCGCTTTGCCCATTACAACTTGATGGCTAAGGAGGTTGAAAAGGAGATTAAGTCTGGTGCCAACGGTGTTATAATAACTCACGGTACTGATACAATGCATTATTCTTCAGCAGCCCTGTCTTTTATTCTCGAAGATTTGTCTGCTCCTGTCATTCTTGTTGGTGCTCAGCGTTCTTCTGACCGTGGAAGTTCTGATGCTTTTGTCAACCTTATCTGCGCTGCTTATTTCATCGCGAAGGCTGATTTTGCAGGCGTCGCTATTTGCATGCACGAGAACGTAAGCGATAATAACTGTCTTATTCTTCCTGCTACGAAAACTAGGAAGATGCACACTTCACGTCGTGATGCTTTCCGCCCTATCAACACTAAGCCTTGGGCTCGTGTCAATTACGATAGCGGTAATGTAATTTTCTTGAATAGCGACTACAGGAAGAAAGAGAAGAAAAATCCCAGCCTGAAATTATTCAAGCCAGCTTTGAAGGTTGGCATTTTGAAAGTCCACCCTAACATGTATGCTTCAGAAGTGGATGCTTACAAGGGTTTTGACGGCTTGGTTTTGGAAGGCACGGGTCTTGGTCATGCTCCTATTTCCGTAATTGATGAATTCACGAAGGAACATAAGAAGGTTCTTTCTTCGATTAAGAGGCTTAATGATAAGGGCACGGTTGTTGTTATGGCCCCCCAAACGATTTATGGTGAGTTGCAGATGAATGTTTATGCTCCTGGGAGGGAAATCCAGGAGGCTGGTGTTATCGGTAACTATTGTGATATGACTCCTGAGACTGCTTTCATTAAGCTTGCTTGGTTATTGAGTAATTATCCTAAGGCAAAGGTTAAGGAGTTGTTTGTTCAGGATCTCCGTGGTGAGATCAGCAAGAAGATATCTGCTGATGAGTTTTTGATTTAAGATGGACTACGAAAAGCTTGGTTTGAAGGTTGGACTCGAGATTCATCAGAGGCTTGAGTCTCATAAGCTTTTTTGTAATTGTCCTTCTGTAATGCGTGATGACAAGCCTGATATCGTGGTAGTTAGGAGGCTTAGGGCTGTTGCTGGCGAGGCTGGTGATGTCGATGTTGCTGCTAAGTTTGAGATGGAGAAGGGTTTGCAGTTTGTTTATGAGGGTTATTCTGACACGACGTGTAACGTTGAGTTTGATGAACAGCCGCCGGGTCCTTTGAACCTTGATGCTTTGGAAATTGCTTTGCAGATTGTTCTTCTTCTTAACGCTAAGGTCATTGAGGAAGTTCATGTTATGAGGAAAACCGTAGTTGATGGTTCGAATACGTCTGGCTTTCAGAGGACTGCTTTGATTGCACGTGACGGTTACGTTGAAACCTCTCTGGGCAGAGTTGGTATTGGTTATGTCTATCTTGAGGAAGAGGCTGCAAAGAATGTTAAGGAGGAGGAGACGTCAAGGGTTTGGCGTCTTGATCGCTTGGGCATTCCCCTTGTTGAGATTCAGACCAAGCCTGATATTAAAACCCCTGAGCATGCTAAGGAGACTGCTGAATTGTTGGGTATGATTCTGCGTTCTACTGGGAGGGTTAAGCATGGCCTTGGCACTATAAGGCAGGATATCAATCTCTCGATTAAGGGTGGCGCAAGAGTTGAGATTAAGGGTTTCCAGGATTTGAGGAGCATCCCAAAGGTTATCGAGTCTGAGGTTAAGCGTCAGCTTGATTTGATTCACTCTGGCAAGAAGGTTCATAACGAGGTGAGGAAGGCTAGTCCTGACAACACTACTTCTTTCATGCGGCCTATGCCAGGTTCTGCTCGCATGTATCCCGAGACTGACGTTCTTCCTGTTAAGGTTACCAAAGAAATGCTTTCAAGGATTAAGCTTCCTGAGTTGATTACCGAGCGTGCCTTGCGTTTTGAGAAGCAGTATAAGTTGAATGCTGACTTGGCTAGGGAGATTATCAAGTCTAATTTTGATTTTGAGAGTCTTGTCAAGAAGTTCCCTAAGATTGAGCCTTCATTCATCGCTCACGCAGTTATAGAGATTCCTAAGGAGATTAGGGGTCGTTTGAAGCTCGATGCTTCTAATATAAAGTCTGAAAATATCGGGGAGGTCTTATCTTATCTCAGTCGTGGTGAGATCTCAAAGGATGCTGTTATCGAGATGCTTGCAGATGTTGCTTCTGGCAAGGGCTTGAACGTTTCCAAGTACAAGCTAGTCTCTCACGATGATTTGGAAAAGGAGGTAAAAAAGATTGTTGAGGCCAATAAGGGTGCTCCTTTCAATGCTCTGATGGGGGAAGTTATGAAGAAGTTCAGGGGTAAGGTTGACGGTAAGGTCGTTGCTGAGTTAATAAAAAAAATGCAGTAGTTCTTTGGATACCTCGCAGTAAACTCCGAAGCCCAGTACTGCTGCCATCTGCCACGTTGTCCAGGGTTCGCTCACCATCTTTATCTTGTTCTTTCTTATGGCTTCAAGTACGCTGTCCACGTCGTCGTTTGCTTCTACGAAGCTGTAGTTCCTTCCGAATCCTGTTAGGAAGTGCGCATCAGATGTTGCTATTAGCGGTTTTTTGTACTTCTTTGCAACTTCTTCTGCTTTTTTGTTTGGGTTTATTTGTTTTATGTATATGTTGGTGTGTTCTATGGCGTCGAATATTTTTATGTGTTCTATTAGTTTCTCTTTCAGGCAAGAGCTCCTCGGCACGAAGGGGTGTGGCGCTATTATAAGTACGTTTTCGTTTTTTAGTTTTTCAAGGTCCACTATTTTTGTATATTTCTTTGGTTCTCCGGTAAAGTTTATCAGCAGCACTTCCTTGCCGTCTACTATCGTTTCTACTCCGGGTATTAGTTTTATTCCCCTGCTTTTTGCGTAATCCTTGTACTTGTAGTATGTGGAGAGGGGATTTTTTGTGTACTTTAGTCCGAATATGGTGTTGTATGCCGCATGCTCTGTTAAGCATAAGACGTTGAAGTTTTGTTTTGCCGCCTCGTTTATCAGAACTTGTGGTTTTATTACGCTGTCAAAATGCCTTATAACTTCGTTCGTGTGTAAGTGCAAATCAGTTTTTAACATCGAGAAAATAGAATAAGGGGTAGGTTTAAAAATCTTAGCTTTGGCCCCATTGCTTTAGTGCTATTCTTAGTTCCTTGTTTTTCTTTGCGTGTTCTTCGAGGTTTATTCCTTGCATCACTGCTTCCAGTGCTTGTCTTGCTGCTTTTGATCCTGCTACCGTTCCCATTTTGTGTCCATGGATGCCTCCACCGAATTGCATTATTATGTTCATTCCCATTCTTTGTATCAGCTTTTTTACGGATCCGGGGTGTAGTCCGCCTGAGGCTACTGCAAACACCGGTTTTATGTTATACCAGTCCTGTTCCAGCACGTGTTGTTTTTTGTCTTCTACTATCATCTTGTTTTCTATTTCGTCTTCTATTTCCTGTACTTCTTTGACTTCTCCTTCCATTTTGCCTACGTGTGCAGTCCCTACGTGTAGCTGGTCAACGCCTATGAGTCTTGCTATCTTTCCTATGGCTGTCATGCTCATCCCTTGGTTTGTTCTTGTTATCATCGCGTGTCCTGCCCTGTGTGCATGTATCACCCTTCCGAGGTTTTCGTTCCTTACTGTTTGCAGCGCTGCCCATCCCATAGTTATTATGTCTACCATTATGTACTCGCCGTGTTGTTTTCTGACGTATTTTGCTCTTTTTATCATTTCTTTGGTTTCTGCTGTGATGTTTGGCATGTATACTTTTCTTTCTCCTGTTTCTCTTTCCACGTGGTCTCTCTGTTTTAATGTGAGGTCTACCCTTTTTGTGAATTTGTTGAAGCTCATGTTCGCTAAATTTTCATCGTCTTTTACTATGTCACATCCTCCGAACCACGCGTCGTGAGCCACTTTTGCGTGTTCCCTTTCATGTAGGCCTACTTTTGGTTTTATTACCGTTCCAACTAAAGGTCTGTAGGGTACTTTGAGTAGTTTTCTTATGCCCTTTATCCCGAATACGGGTCCTTTGAAGCTCTTCACAAGGTGTTCTGGGAAGTGGATGTCCTCTAATCTTAGGTGTTTGACTGCTCTCATTCCAAATATGTTTCCGCCTATCGAGCTAAGTATTTGTGGCATGTTTCCCTTTTCGAATAGTTCTTCCGGATATGCTATCCTTACTGTTTTGTATTTTTCGCTGATGTAGAATATGTGCGGCCCGAGTTGTTTTCTTATGCTTTTTTTTGTTGTTGTTATGTCTGTCCAGGTTCCTATGCTTGATTCCCCTGCTATGTGGTTTGCTGCCTTCTCGAAGCTTATGTTGTTCGGTTCTAGTCTGAACTCTACTACCAAGTCTTTTTTTCTCGGTTCGAATTTCAGGTCTATGTACCCCTCACCCATTTTTTAGCACCTTTGTAAGTTCTTTTAAATTCCTTATTATGTAACCTGGTTTGTATTTTTTAAGCATTTCCCTTGTGTGGTTTCCTGTCAGGACTGCTATCGTTTTGACTTTTGCTTTTTTTCCTGCTATCATGTCGTATATCGTGTCTCCAACCATGTATTCTGCTTTTACGTGTGTCAGTTTCTCTGCCTTTAATATCTCGTCAGGCCACGGCTTTCCGTGCTTAACATCGTCATTTCCGATTATGACGTTGAAAAGTTTCTTGTCCAGATTTGCAGCGTCGATTATTTGTATTATTTCTTTGTGTTTGCAATTTGATATTATTCCTAGTTTATAATCTTTTTTCAGTTTTTTTAGGGTTTCCCTTACTCCCTTGAATGGTTTTGCGTATTTTTTTGTTTCTGTGTAAACGTAATGGTCGTGGTCTGCAAGAACTTTTTCTGCTTCTTTCCGGCTTAGGTGGGGGTAGAGTTCCTTCATTATGAGGATTCCCAGTCTGCCGAACAGTCTCTTTAGCCTTTTTGCTTTTGGTATTGTGAGTTTGTTCTTCCTGAATGCTTTGTTGAACGCTAACACGTGTAGCTTGTTAGCATCTATGAGTGTGTTGTCCATGTCAAAGCATATGAGCTTCTTAGAATTCTTGTTCATGTTTTTTTGTATCACCCCTTTAGAATATTATTTATGATGTTATAATAAGTTTTTCGGTTTGTTTTAGGCATTCACAACATTTATAAACCCCTTTTTACAGAATGTTATTTGGAGAAAAGAAAAACAAATGAAAATTTTGGCTTTTTCTTTTAAAATTATATGGAACGTTTTAGGAAACTAGGGATTACACATCACATCATAAGGGTGATTGAGGAAGAGAAGTTTGAGAAGCCGAGCGAGATACAGGAAAAATCCATTCCTCTGATTCTCGAGGGCAAGGATGTTATAGCTGGCTCTGCTACAGGTTCTGGTAAGACTCTTGTTTTTGGCGCTGACATAATACATAATTGCGAGACAGGTAAAGGTATTCAGGCATTGATCCTCACACCTACCAGAGAGCTGGCACAGCAGGTTTCTAAGGCTTTGAAGAAATTCTCAAAGTACAAGCCGTTGAATATTATTCCTGTTTACGGTGGAGTTTCAATAAACCTGCAAATTCATGAGCTTAGGACTGCTGATGTTGTCGTTGCGACACCCGGCAGGTTGCTTGACCATCTTGAGCGCAGGACAATTAATCTGACCCGTGTGAAGATTCTTGTTCTTGATGAGGCTGATAGGATGTTTGACATGGGTTTTCTTCCCGATGTTGAGCAAATAATTAAAATCTGCCCCGCAGATAGGCAGACCCTGCTTTTTTCAGCCACAATAACAAAAGAGGTGTGTCATATTGCTGAGAGGTATATGAAAAATCCTGTTAAGGTTTCTGCAGAGGCGTATGTTGATCCTAAGAAATTAACCCAGGTATATTATGATGTCCAAGATAATCTTAAATTCTCTTTGCTTGTGCATCTGCTGAAGCATGAGAAGGCTGGCCTCGTTATGGTTTTCTGCAACACCAAGAAGAATACCGATTTTGTTGCTAAAAACCTTAAGCTTTTGGGAATCGATGCATTGGCTATCCACGGTGGTTTCTCCCAGTCAAGGAGGAATAGCACGATGAAACAGTTTAATGATTTTAAGAAGACCTATGTCCTTGTCTGTACTGATGTTGCGGCAAGGGGTCTTGACATAAAGGGTATTTCCCACGTCTACAACTATGACATCCCAAAGGAGGGGAAGGATTACATTCACAGGATTGGCAGGACTGCCCGTGCCGGTGATGAGGGTAAGGCAATAAGTATTCTTGCTGAGAGGGATCATGATAATTTCAGTAGGGTTTTGAGAGAAGTTGATGTGAAGATAGTTAAGGAGCAGACGCCTTATATTGAAAGGG
>JBDRNX010000029.1:0-2757 GCA_043810595.1 archaeon | reverse complement strand
AATATTCCCACTATGCTGAGTGATATTGTTATTGCTATTATCCAGTGCCACAGACCTATCGGTGCTGTTCCGAAAACGGTGTTTGCTTTTGTGTAGACTATTGCTATGGTTGCTAGTAGTGATGCTATGCACGCATATATCAGCGGCTTGTTTGCGAAGAGGTCCATCTTGTGCACCGGCTTTCTGAATGACCTGAAGTTGAACGCATTTGTGATTTCAAACAGGATTAATGTTACGAGCGCTGTTGTTCTTGCAATCACAACGTCTTCGTTTTGCACTTTTATCTGGTAATAGTATAATCCTATCACAGCTAGGGATATTATTGCTGCTGCTATTACCATGAGTTTTATGAGCTGTTTGTTCACAAGTCTTGAGTCTCTTCTTGGTTTTACTTTCATGATGTCATGTGATGCTGGGTTGAAGCCAAGTGTCAGTGATGGTAGGTTGTCTGTCACGAGGTTCATGAATAGGATTTGTATTGCCAGCAGCGGGATTGGTAGGAGCAGTACTACACCTAAGAATATTATTAGTAGTTCTGCGTAGTTGCACGATAATTGGTAGGAAACGAATTTTTTTATGTTGTTGAATATTGTCCTTCCTTCTTTTATCGCTGAAACTATGGTTACGAAGTTATCATCCTTTAAGACCATGTCTGACGCCTCTCTTGATACGTCTGTTCCTGTTTTTCCCATGGCTATTCCTATGTGTGCTTCTCTAAGCGCCGGCGCATCATTGATTCCGTCGCCTGTCATGGCTACTATTTCCCCGTTTTTCTTCAGTGCCCTTACTATTTTGAGTTTGTGTTCTGGTTTGACTCTTGCGAATATTCCTATGTTCTTTATTATTTTTGGCAGCTCGTCGTCTGTTATTTTGTCAAGCTCGTCTCCCGTGATCACTCCTCCCTTTATTCCTACTTGTTTTGCTATCGCGAGCGCTGTTTGTTTGTCGTCTCCTGTTATCATCTTTACTTTTATGCCTGCCTTCCTGCACAGTCTTATTGCTTCTTCCACCTCTTCTCTCGGTGGGTCGTCTATCGCTACCAGTCCTAGCAGGATTAGGTCTTTTTCCAGGTCTTCATTTCTGATGTTTTTTTCTGTTTTTTTGTACGCGATTGCTAGCATTCTCAGTGTTTTTGAGGTGAATTTTTTGCTTACCTTCAGCAGATTGTTTTTTTCTACCTCTCCCAGTTTGTATATCGTTCCTCTTATCTGGATGGTGTTGCATTTTTTGAGAAGTATTTCAGGGGCTCCCTTTGAATACACGTAGTAGCCGTCTTTTTCTTTGCTCAGCACAGTCATCATTTTTCTTTCTGAGGTGAAGGGTATCTCTTCTTTTATCACGCTTTCAATGTCTTCCCTGAATATGTTTTCCTTCGCTGCCATTATCATGAGGGCTGCTTCTGTTGTTGATCCGCTTATGTTGTACTCTTTGTCCGTTCCCTTTCTCTGTATTATGGCGTCGTTGCATAGGACTGCTGCTTTGTATAGTGTTTTAAGCGTACCCTCTCTTGCAAATTCTACTTTTTTTCCGTCGCGCTGTATCTCTCCTTTTGCCTCATACCCTGTTCCTGTTACGTCGAATATTTTTCCGTCTGCTAGTATCTTTTTTACTGTCATCTCTCCTTTTGTTATGGTTCCTGTTTTGTCAGTGCAGATAATTGTTGTCTCTCCAAGGGTTTCTATGATTGACATCCTGTTTATTATTGCATTTTTCTTTGCCATCTTGTACGCGCCTGTTGACAGCGTTGATATTAAAACTACCGGGAATCCTTCTGGGAATGCCGATACTGCTATTGCTATCACAACCACCATGGTGTCAAAGAGAAGTACCTGTGTTGCTGGCAGGTTTGTGAACAGCAGTATCATTCCTGTTATTACCGACATTATTATAGAGATTATGGTCATCTGTTTTCCTATGTGGTTTACCTTTTTTTGTAGCGGCAGTTCTTTTTCTGCTGTTGATATCATTCCCGCTATCTTTCCAAATTCTGTGTTCATTCCAGTGTGCATTACTCGTGCGAGACATTTTCCGTTCACGACGTATGTTCCCATGAATACTTGGTTTTCTGTCTTGTAGTTCTTTGTGTTTTTAGTTGCTTTTTTTCCCACTTCCTTGGATTCTCCTGTTAGCGTTGCTTCGTTAAGTTGCAGGTTTCTTTCTTGTATGACCATGCAGTCTGCCGGCACTCTCTCTCCTGTTCTTAGAAGCAGTATGTCTCCGGGCACTATTTGGTTTGAGGGTATTTCAACTTCTTTCCCTTCCCTTATTGCTATGGATATGGGCATCACCATTTTTTTGAGTTCTTTGACTGCCCTTTCTGCTTTGTATTCTTGGAAGAATGATACTCCTATCACTATGACTACTACTGCTACTATGGTGTATGCCGTAAGCGATTTGTCTACCAGGAATGATAGTATGGCCGCTACGATTAGCAGGTAAACCATGAAGTTTCCCTTTACTTGTCTTAGAAGTATTTTTATTGCTGAGAAGGGTACTATTTCGCTTATTTCATTAGGCCCGTATTTTCTCAGTCTGGCCTCTGCCTCCCTCTTAGTGAGACCAAGTCCTCTTTTTTGCATATTATTGTCTAATTCTTGGTTTTTATTAAGCTTTTTGTTATATTTCTGCAAGGTATGTGTTGGCTTGGCCGAGGTATTTGCATCCCAGGGCTCCCCATTTTTCTCTTGGTAGCCTGCTGTACACTATTGCCTTTGTTACCCCTTTCTTTCTAAGTTTGTTTTTTATCTCTTTGAATAG
>JBDRNX010000028.1:0-13108 GCA_043810595.1 archaeon | reverse complement strand
TGGAGCTTACGTCAAGCTTCAACTCAGCAAGAATATAAGCAGCATGCAACGGGTGCTGGATAAAAGGCTCACCAGAAGCACGTTTAGCAGCGCCATGGACCTTCCTAGCAAACTCATAGGCCTTAACCATAAGCTCGACATCAGCCTTAGGGTTGTAAGACCTTACTTGCTTCACAAGCTTCCTGACATTCATAAGGCAAAATAAATAGGCAGAAATCTTAAAAAGCTTTGCCATAAACCCAAAATATTTAAAGCGATAAAAGAAAAATAGAATCATGAAATACGACAGGCACAGGCTATTTCTAGGAGACAAAAACCAGAAAAAACTAGAAAAAAGCACAGCAACCATAGTTGGACTAGGAGCGTTGGGAGGGGTGGCAGCAGAACTGCTGGCAAGAAGCGGAGTAAACCTCATACTCATAGACAGGGACATAGTAGACGAAACAAACCTCCAAAGACAAACACTATTTGACGAGAAAGACATAGGAAAGATGAAAGCAGAAGAAGCAGAAAAAAAGCTCAAACAAGTAAACTCAGAAATAAAAATAAAAAGCCATGCGAGAGAAATAAACCAAGACAATATAAATATCATAAAAAGCGATGTAATACTGGACTGCGTGGACAACGTAAAAACAAAAATGCTACTAAACGACTACGCGGTAAAAAACAAGATACCCATGGTACACGGAGCGGCAATAAGGGAAATAGGAACATTGTTCAACGTAATGCCGGGAGGAGCGTGCCTCAGATGCATATACAAAAACAAGGTAAACACTGAAACGTGCGCGACGGTAGGAGTGCTAAACCCACTAACAACCATGGTAGGAAGCATGCAGGCGATGGAAGCCATAAAAATACTAACAGGAGAAAAATACGAAAAAGATTTATTAAGAGTGAACATCTGGAAAAACACGATAACCAGAATAAAGGTAAAAAAAGACAAGAGATCCATATGCTAAAATGATGCTCATAGAAAAAAGAGTGAGGATGGTAAGAGAACTTCAGCTAGAGGGAATAAGAGACAAAAACGTTCTAGAAGCGATGAGAAAAATACCCAGACATGAGTTCGTGCCAGAAGGAATGATAAACGAAGCTTACTTAAACATACCCCTACCTGTGGGATATGAACAAACCATATCACAACCATATACCATATCATTTATGCTTGAAGCGCTCGAGCTGAAAAAAGGACAAAAAGTGCTAGAAATAGGAACGGCATCAGGATACAACGCTTCCCTAATATCCGAAATCATAGGAAAAAAGGGAAAAGTCTACACCCTGGAGATAATACCGGCGCTAGCGAAATTCGCGGAAGAAAACATAAAAAAACAGGGCATAAAAAACGTAAAAGTAATAGAAAGGGATGGAAGCCTGGGATACAAAAACGCTGCACCTTACGACAGGATAATAATAACAGCAGGAGCACCGGAAATACCACCACCGCTAACAAAACAACTAAAAAACGGGGGAATGATAATAGCACCTATAGGACCGTTATACTCACAAAACATGATAAAAGCCACAAAAACAAGGGAAGGAATGAAAAGAAAAGACCTGGGAGCTTTCGTTTTCGTACCCTTAAAAGGAAAATACGGCCACGGCTGAAATCAAAAAATATTTAAGCCAAAGAAAGATAAGGAATATTATGAACAAAAAGGGGCAAATATACATAATAGCTGCGATACTTCTATCAGTAGTCATCTTTGCCCTAGCCTCTGTAACAAACATAGCAAAACAGGAAAAATTCAAGGGAGACTTTGAAAAACTATCATCCAACTACGAAACAGAGGGATCAAAACTTATCAACACAGTCGTGAACACCGGAGAAGATGTAGGAGCAAGATTCGGAAACTTCACGTATGCATTCACATCATACTCAAAAACACAAAACCCACAATTCGGACTCATTTACGTTCTAGATTACGGCGGCAGGGTCTACCTGGGGAATTACCTTAAGGAAGACATATACATAGACGCCAGCGGAGGGCCGCCATTCGCTTTAGAAGGATGCTTCGAAAAAGTAGGAGCAAGCGTAACATTCGGAGCACTAACAGCAACATTCGACACAGGAAAAGAAGAAATAACAAAATGCGTAAAGGAAATACCTGAACCGAGCAGCAAAAAAGTGTACATAGCAATAAAAAACTCATGGTACCCCTTCAAACTGATAGAAGGCAAACCAACTATGATGGTAGTAAGCCAGATGGAGCAGGAAGAACAAAGAAAAGTATTTGTGGGCGGTGAGGGATTCGTAAAGGAAGAAGACCACTGCGCATCATTCAACCTTGACAAATGCCAATACCTAGCAGATTATGGCATATGCGAATGGGACAAGGAAGAACAGGAATGCAAACAAAATGAAGATATTGATGAGCTTATGGAATCACTTGAAAACGTAGGCATGGCAAATCCGTAACAAAATGAAAGATAGAAAAGGAATGCAAACTGTAGTGGCGTGGGTGTTACTGCTTGGATTCTCGATAACACTAGGGACATTCGTATTCATATGGGCAACCAAGAGCAGCGAAGAAATGACCGAGAGCACACTCAAATTCGTAGAAGGAGGTCTCCAATGCGACCAAGTGCAGATATACGCTGTCTTTGACCCGCAGGACATCAATAACCCATGCGGTTACATAAACATAACAAACAGGGGCTACCTAACGATGGAACAGATAATGGTGAGAGGGGTGAACAAGGCAACAGAACAACCCATACCCAACCAGAAGATAAACATGCCATTAAGACCGAAAGAAAAATTCGAAGGAAGCACAGCAACATGGGGGCTGCCGCAAACAAATGCCGAAGTAGAATTAATACCGATAATCAAAGACAAAACTGATATGATAGCATGCGTAGACAGAATTATAAGAATTGAATGCTAATAGGAATGCTAATAGCAATATTTATAAATTTAAAAAATAAAAAAATTAGCAGAAGATGAACCCAAAAAGAGGTAGGAAATACAAAAAAAGAGGGATAAGCCCGCTTATAGCTACAGTTCTACTAATCGGTTTTGTGGTTGCACTAGTTATGCTTGTGATGCTCTGGGGAAAGAACTACATAGAAGAACTAGCAGCCAAGAGAGGAGCTCTAGCGCAAAAACAAAACGAGTGCCAAACAGTTGAAATAGGGGTTAAGAGCGCACAGCTCCAGGGAACAGTAGCAACGCTGGTGATAGAAAACCAGAAGGATATAGCTATAGACAAATTCGTATTCCGCGGAATGATAGGAGATGATTCACAGGTAGTGGAAAACTACATCAAACTAGGCAGCCTGGAGGTAAGCCAATACGACGTAGACTTCGGGACAGGCGGCATAGAAAAAGTAGACATAATACCCTCGTTAAAAGCGGGAAAAGATAAATACGTTCCATGTTCAGACAAGCACATAGTTGTAAAACTAATCAGCTAAAAGGAGGTTAAAGAGATGAGAAAGAAGAAAGGGATTTCACCCCTCATAGCAACGGTACTCATACTTGGATTCACGGTAGCATTAGCAGCAATAATAATGGTATGGGGGCAGAGATTCACACAAGGAATGCAGGAACAAACAGAAGAAACAGCAAACACGCAGATATTATGCGCGACAGAAGTGGCCTTCAAGATAAAAGACGTATGCGTCTCAAGCAGCCCCGCAGGATACAAAGTAGTAGTACAGAATGACGGGAAGATGAAAATAGAGCGACTTGTTGTTAGATTCTACGAAGCAATGGACAAGATGCAAGCAAACTCACAAATGTTTTCAACTAATGGAATAGACGCATTTGCGGTAAGCAACGAAGTATTCGATCCAACGCAACTAACAGCAAACAGCGTCAAACTCGTAGAGGCCATACCTGTTGTGATGGTGAGCGGAAAAGAAGTAACCTGCTCAGCAAACGTAAAAGAGTACGGAGACATTAACGGCGCATCAATAACAAGAACATGCACCACATAAATTTTTTATTTTATTATTAAAATGATAAACAAAAAAGGAGACGTCTGGGTTTCTGCGGTGCTTTACATAGCACTGGGAATGGTAATAATAACGATAGTTCTAGCAGCGGGCATACCACTCATAACACAAATGAAAGACAGGAACACGGTAGCACAAACAAAAAGGATGATGCAAAGCATAGATGACAATATAAGACAAGTAGCCACCGAAGGACCAGGATCACAAAGAGTTATATCACCGCTGGAAATAGGAAGCGGCCAACTATCCATCAACGTCGACAACGACTACCTAGAGTGGAAGATGACCACAAAAAACAAGATGATGGAACCCGGAATAAACTTCCAAGAGGGAACATTAAACCTAAAACTGGACGAAACGATAATAGAAGACCAGTATAACATAATAATAGCGATGAACTACACAGGACTTGCTGATGTGGTAACACCAGAAAACGCCCCCAAAGGACCGTTCAAAGGAAAATACAACCTTGTCATAACCCACACAGGCGACTTCGACACAGCAGGGACACCAAAGATAAGCCTAGGACTACTCTAAAAACCTTTAAAAAAAGCTTTAAATACCCTGTTTTTCTAAAAAAAGACATGTTTAAGGGGATATTCAGCAAACTGACATCAGGCAACACCCTTTACTATCCCGGCTGCCTGACAAAGTTCGTGCTAAAGGACATAGAAGAAAACTACAAAAAAATTCTTACAGACCTCAAAATAGAGTTCATCATGCTAGGAGAGATGGAATTCTGCTGCGGATCACCGGTAATAAATGCGGGCTACGAAAAAGAATACAAAGAACTTGTAGAGAAAAACAGAGAGGTGCTGAAAAAATACGGGGTGGGAAGAATAATCACGAACTGCCCAGCATGCTACAAGATGTTCAAGGAGCAATTCCCAGAAATAAAGGTAGAGCACGTAACACAAACCATATGGAACAACATCAAAAAAATGAAACTTAAAACATACAACGAAAAAATAACATACCACGACCCATGCCACCTCGGAAGGCATTCTGGAATCTACGAAGAACCAAGGTGGATACTACAAGCGCTGGACTTCGACGTAGTAGAGCTGAAAAACAACAGGGAAAACTCGATGTGCTGCGGCGGAGGTGGGGGATTAAAAACAAACTCACCAAAAATATCAAACAAGATAGCGAAAATGCTCATGGAAGAAGTAAAAACAGACAAAATAATAACAACATGCCCACTATGTTATGTACAATTCAAAGAAAATACAGACAAACAAGTGCTGGAAATGAGCCAGGTGCTGATATGATGCTGAAAACAATACTCGGACCGGGAAAAATATCAGAAGAACAGATAGACAGGATAGCATACTCAAGCGACGCATCACAGATAAGAGGAAAAACAAAAACAGTAGCGTGGCCTGAAACAACAGAAGAAGTAATAGCAGTAGTAAAATACTGCCTCAGAAACAACCTCAACATAGTACCAAGAGGCGGAGGAACGGGACTTGTAGGGGGGGCAGTACCAGACGACTCTGTCGTCATGGACCTATCAAAGATGAACAAGATGGAAATAAAAGATGATTACATAATAGCAGAGCCCGGAGTGATACTTGAAGAAATAATCAACATAGAGTCAGAGAAATTCTTCCCTGTAAGAATAGGGAGCATGAAAGCATGCACGATAGGGGGGATGATAGCGACAAACGCAGCAGGAATGAGAAGCCTGAAATACGGGAAGACTATCGACTGGGTGGAAGAACTTGAAGTAATAGACGGAAAAGGTAACAAGATAAAAGTACAGAAAGAAGAAATAAAAGACTTCTGCGGAAAAGAAGGCACCACAGGAATAATAGTAAAAGCAAAATTAAGGCTAGCAAAAAAACCAAAGCAAATCACGCTGTCAATACTAAGCTTTGAAAACATAACAAGCCTGGCAGAAAAAACAAGAGAGCTCGTGAAAAACAAAAACGTCAGCATAGTAGAATACATAGACAAAAAAACATCTGAAATGGCAGGACTCGGGAACAAATACTACCTCATGATAGAATACGAAACCGACGAAGGGAACATAAAAGGAAGAGAAATGGGAGAGGTGTGGAAGATGAGAGAGAGCCTCTATCCATTAGTAGCAGAAAAAGGATACACCACGATAGAAGACCCGGAAATAAGCCTGGAAAACATAGACAAATTCCTACACTGGCTGCAGAAAAACGACATACCGGCATTCGGACACATAAGCATAGGAGTAATACATCCCCACTTCAAAAAAGACTCACCGCTGATAAAAGAAATGTTCGAGATAGTAAAGACGCTAAAAGGAAGCGCAACAGGGGAACACGGGATAGGGATAATGAAAAAAGAATTCCTGGAAAAAGAGAAAGCAGAAGAGATAAAAAAACTCAAGAAAACTTACGATGAAAAGAACTTATTCAACAAAGGAAAAGTAATATGAAAGCAAAAAAATGCACGGAATGCGGAATGTGCAAGACGAGCTGCCCGGCTTATAAGGCACTCCAAAGAGAAACGGTAAGCCCAAGGGGCAAAGCTATGCTCATGAAAGAAGGAATAAAAAACGAAGTATTCTACATATGCACATTGTGCAAAGCATGCGAAAAAAATTGCCCGTTAAACCTAGACTTAGGGCTTAAAGAATACAGGGCGGAGCTTATACAGACCAGAGTAGAAACAGAAGCAGCAAAAAAAATGGTAGAGAACGTAAGACAACACGGAAACCCATTCGGCAAGGTAGAAAAGGGCAAGATTCCGAAAGACTTATATTGTTGTTAAACAAGAAAAATAATATGAGAGCAGAAATAAAACAGGATATAATTTCTATCATAAAAGAAGCTCTCGCAGCGATAAAACAAAACGACACAGAGAAGCTGAGGGAAATAAGTGACCACACAATACACAATGCGAGCATATACCAAGACAAAAACTCAACGTCCATAGCAGTAATAATATACTCACTTTCAAAGGTATTTGAAAAACACGAATACAAGGAATACAAAAACTGGAAAGACTTCTACATGAAATGCATAAAGAACCTTGAACAAGCAAAATACAACCTAACCATGGACCAGGTCGGAAGATACAGCACCAACATAAAAACACTATTCAGGCTCATATCGGAAATAGAGCAACAACTCGGAATGTTCATAACGGAAGTGCTGAAACAGGCACAGATAAAAAAAGCAAGCAAGATATACGAACACGGAATATCTATAGGAAGAACAGCGGAACTGCTGGGGGTATCCCAGTGGGAACTGATGGCATACGCGGGACAGACAAAAATATCTGAGATGGCACCAGGAACGAAGTCTGTGAAAGAAAGACTAAAATTCACAAGACAATTATTTTCATGAAAAAACTTCTGATAGCAGGCATAGACCCCGGAACAACTTTGGGTTATGCCCTACTCGACCTGAAGGGAAATGTAGTAAAAATAAGAAGCTCAAAGCAGCTCGACATGAGTTCTCTGATACTTGAGATGATAAAAGAGGGCAGGGTGATAATTGTCGGAACAGACAGGAAAAAAGCACCCAAGTTCGCTGATAAGCTAGCAAGCAAAATAGGAGCGAGACTCATAAAACCAGAAGAAGACTTAGCCGTTGAACAAAAAAGAGAACTCACAAAAGGAGAAGAATTTGGGAACGAACACGAGAAAGACGCCTTGGCATCAGCAATTTACGCTTTCAAAAGAATAAGAAGCCTGCTAATAAAAGTCGATTTATACCTGAAAGAACATGACAAAGAAAACATAAAAAACGAAGTGGAAGAGATAGTGCTTAGGGATTACAATGTAAACATATCAGAAGCGATAGCGATGGTAGAACAACCAGAAAAACAAGAAGAAAAAAAGAGAAAGAGAAACAGAACAGGAAAAATAAAGGAAGAAGAATACTACGAAGAAGAAAAAGAAAAACTAAAAGATGTAAGGGAAGTGGAAAGAAGACTGGGAATGCTGAAAGCAGACATGGCCAAGATAGTAAAAAAGAAGATGAAGAAAGTCATCAAGATAAAAGACCAGAAAATAGACCTGCTTATAAGAAAAATAAGAGAGCAGGAAGAGAAGCTAAAGGAGATGGAAGAACACCTGGAAAAGATGCTAGAACTGATGAAAAAAGCAGAAGAAAACATAATACTCAGAAAAATAAAAAACCTGTCCCTTGAGGAGGTAGAAAAACACGAACTGGGAAAGGTAATATATGTTGAAGATCCAAACATATTCAGTGAAAAAAGCGCAGGAAAGATAAGGGAAAGCGTGGAAATAATAATATCAAAAAAACAAATGAGCGACAAAGTAAGGGAGAAATTCAAGGTCATATTCATAAACGCGAACAAACTAAACACATATGAGGAAAACGGCATAATATTAATAAACAAAGAAAAACTAGAAAAAGAAAAGAAGAAAATAGACATACTAAAAAAGGTAATAGACGAATACAGAGAAACAAGGTAACGTTCAATAATGCCAAAAGTTATCCCTCACCCTGAAGGTGGGGCTTTACACTTTTGGATTGATTATCCATAAGTTCACACGCAATTGCTCTTGAAGAGCCTTTGTGTTCATCACTTTGGATGTTAGGCATTGTTACGGATGCCGAAACGCCATCAGACTTGCTGTGGTGTTTAGCAAGATTAAAACTTGCGTTTAAATCAGCATTGAGAGAACAACCACAATGCAAACATTTGAAGAAGCCTTTGGAACGAGAACCCAACTCTCCACAACGAGAACAGATTTGGCTAGTCAGATAAGGGCTAACCCTAATTACTCTTATTCCTTTTTGCAAGGCTTTGTATTCAATAAAACTTTGCAGTTGTCTAAAATTCCAACCATTCAGCCAGAAGTTAAACCTTTTCCCCCTTCTTGTGTTCCTTATCCCTTTGATGTTTTCCATCACAATTGTATCGGCATCGCAGTTTTCAATGATGCTTTTGCTGATGTTGTGGTTAGCCCAAGCCTTGAAACGTCTCTCCCTTCCAGAAAGCTTCCTGAGAAGCCTCTTACTGGAACGAGTGCCTTTAGCTTGGAGCTTTGTCCTCAAACGCTTGAACTTAATCATGGCAGTTTTGATTTTCTTGCTGCTGAAAAATTTTCCATCGCTTGTGACTGCGATGTGGTTTATTCCGACATCAACACCCAACTGAAATCCGTCAGAATCTTGTTGGATGATGATGTCTCTGGAAAATGTGACGTGCAGGAACATCCTGTTCTTCTTATCGATGGTGAGAAGAGCAGTCTGGGGATTCCAGTCGAGATACTTCCAGTAGCAAATAGGAATTTCTATCGGGATACCAACCCTTCCTTTGATGGTTGTGAGCCTAACCCTGTCAGAAGAGAAGGTGAAAGTTCTCTTGTCAAAAGCCAGAGGCAAACACTCCTTGAAAATAGGTTTACTTCCTTTGTTTGTCTTGACAGATTTGAGAGTTTGAGAAGCAACACGATTAGCATTTATGACAAACTGCGAAGGCAAGTTAAATTTCTTTCTCGTTTCGTAATAACAGAGATGATGAAGCTCGTAACGATTGTAAGTATTAGTTTCAAAACCTTTGTCAGCGATGTAAGAAACAACCTTGCTATACTGTTTCATAGTTTCAAGAAGCAACTTACTAAAAGGGATTCTGAGCTTAACAGTTACGACGGATTTCATAGTTTTATAGAAGGACTAATAGAAGGACTATCAATATTTAAAAGTATCGAAGGTGAAAAGTGGCAATTCCTCCCAACCTTAAAAGGATTGGATATCCTTGCCACACCTATATGAAAAAGAGGTACCAGGCAATATTCATCCTGCTAGCCCTATTGCTGCTCTACCTCGTTCTAAACAAAATAGGCTTTGAAAAAATAATAGAAAACCTGAAACTGCTGAGAGGGTACTACCTCCTGATTGCCCTAGCCATGACATTTGCAATGTTCGCCGCATGGAACTACAAATGGAAAATACTGGTTGATAAGGTGAGCAAGATAAGATTCTGGGAACTATTCCCAATAATGATGGCGGGCCTATTCATCGACTCATCAACGCCGACGTTCAACCTTGGAGGAGAACCGCTGAAAGCCTACTACCTGGGAAAAAAATTCAAAAAAGGAAAAGCCGAGTACCTGGCGAGTATAATAATCGACAAGGGAATGAATACCTTAACATCATTAACCCTCATAGTGATATCCCTACTAATTGCAGCGTTATTCTTCAAGATATCGCTAACAGCAAAAGTGGTCATAGAGAGCATAATGGTGGTGATGCTGGCAGCTGTGGCAGGGATATTCCTCTACAAAAAAACGAAATCAACAATGATAGGACTTATACAGAGGGTTCTGAAGAAAAAATTCAAAACAAAAAAACACCTGGAAGGATACATAGAAAAAAACAAAGACCTGATAATAAACTACATAAAAGGGTTCTACAAGAACAAGAAAACACTTACAGTTTCCATAATAGCCTGCCTGCTTATGCAAGCACTGATATTTGGCAAATCATACATATTCTTCATAGCACTCGGACAGAGCGTAAACCCCCTGTACATAATAATAGCAGTGTCCATAGCAATGGTCGTAGGGCAACTGGTAATAATACCCGGCGGCATAGGTGTTGTGGAAAGCAGCATGATCAGCTTATACGCATTACTCGGAATAAGCCCAGAAATAGCAGTGATAGTAACGATACTTGACAGAATAACATACTACATCTTCTCACTAGGGATAGGATACCTTTCGCTGATTTATGCGAACTACAAATACCACGCTTAATAAAAAGAAAAATCTAAAGCCTCATCATAACCAAGCATGAAACCTTCTTCCTCTGCCGAGATCTCATCATCCTCCAACAGAGTAATCCTAACCTCTTCCGCATAGATATCCTCTTCGTACATTTTTATCACCTCTCCTTAAGGGCAGACTCCTCAGCTGCTTGCTGAAGAGCAAGCTTATATTATCGTGGCTCACATCAGCCATAGCAGTATAATCCCTGATTTTCCTCAAATCCTCCAAAAGAGAGCTCACGCTAATTCTATTCATAACTACCACCTCCCCTGTTAATCTTCACCAAAACTAATTACAGATGCTAATAGAGAAATGAATATAAAAGGGCTGCGCGCACAAGTGACGAGTGTCTACTACTCCGAAAATATATGTTAAAGTATACAAATAACTCTGAAACTAACAAAATTTAAATAACCCGGCTATTTCCAAAAAGTAGGGGGTGATTGTATGAAGATACAAGAAATGCAGGAAGAAGTAGATTCATGGGCACAAGTCAATGGGGCTACTGGGCACCGCTGTCACAGATGGCCAGGCTCACCGAAGAGGCAGGGGAGCTGGCGAGGGTGCTAAACCACGCATATGGTGAAAAAAAGAAAAAACCAGATGAGATACTGAAACCTCTGGAAGAAGAGGTTGGCGATGCGTTATTCACACTAATATGCATATCAAACCCCTACAAAATAGATATGGTGTCAGCTTACCAAAGGGCAATACAAAAATACAGCATAAGAGACAAAGACAGATGGAAATAAAAACTGGAAAGGGATACGGAAACAACCAGCTCTTCATAACAGGACTAACACTCTTCACATGTTTCCTGGGACTAGAATTATTTTTCAGGGTATATGACCTCTACAGGATATTCCCAGATGTGGACATAGTAAGCCACATACTTTCCGGGGTGACACTTTACGTAATAATATACTGGATACTTACAAAAACAAAAGCAGAAAGAAAAAACATAACAACCCTCAGCTTCACCCTATTAATTGCTTTTGCATGGGAGGCCGTGGAGTACTTGGAAGACAGGATAGTATTAAACACACCATACCTGGTAGACTACTTCTTCTGGGATGGAGCGGTAGACATAATAACAACGATGCTGGGAGCAGTAATAGGCATGGGAATACTGAAACTTCTAAAAATGAATAATTAACATTTTTATAACACCACAATATTTAAAAACTCTCAATAACCAGAAAAAAACATGAAAGCCTTAGAAATAGATTTGAAAGAAGTCTACAGCAAACACGGAGTTCTAAACAGAGAAGAGATGGACCAGTACAAAAAACAGGGAATAGAAAAACTGATGAAAGAGATACAGTTAAGTCCTCCAACAGCGCAGAAATACATCTGGGAAGGCAAAGAAGTAGTGGAGCTACAAAACAGACTTGAAATGTTAAGAGCTATGTACGATAAAGGCGCAAGAAAGATAACAGTTGAAGAAATAGGCAGCGGTGGAGCATTGCAAAACAAGCCCATAAAACTGAAAGACGCAAGGCTGCTGACACAAAGAGAATATGACCAGTGGTTCGCCTACCTAACCATCTAAACCCACCAAACAATAAAAGACTCTCTGTCTTAAATTAGTGGCTTTTCTTTGATTCTTGTTCTTTTGCCACATTCGTGGCTTTTATGCTTTGAAAAAAATAAGAAAAGCCTTTCTTGTATCAAAGGTGGAAAAATAAAATTAACCCATGTATCTTGATACCTTATAAAACTCTGATCCGTTGGGATTGTCACTCACTTTTCTAATACGTATACTATATGATAAATTTGGTGTAACTTTGTAGCACATGCGTCGCTCTTTCATCATTGGTAGTGCTTTTTCTTTTGCTTCATCAGGATTCTTCGCAAAGCCTGTTTGTATCAAATAGTCTATGAAATCGCTAACAGGGACCACTCTCTCATTTCTACCAGCAGTACTCTCTAATCTGTTACCAAGTAGCTCACTAACTGCACTTAATAAACCGTCATCACCTTTACCAAGTATTAGGCACTTCAGATGATTTGCTCGTTGCATTTCTTCTTGATTTTTCCATTCTTCATCTGTTAGGTATTCCTTAGCCATTTTAAACCGTTTGGTGGGGAATCCATAATTTATAAACTTTTCTGTAATTTGTAGTGTCCCATTATTGGCTGTCGCTTTTAGGTTGTTTCTTTAAAGAAAGCCTCGCATTTGACATCCCTTTTTAAGCCATGACTTTGGGACAGAGAGATAGAAGAAGACTTTCTCCCCCAAGAATTCCAAAAAGTCTTTTTCAGGTTTGTTTCTAATTAAACTCAGACAAATCCCTTACAGAAAAAAATATCAAAGACTGCTTGCCGCCCTTATCAGACATACCTTCTTTCATAGAAATAAGACCAGCCTTCTCCATGTCAGCAACCTTCCTTTGAAAGGTGCGGTAAGACTTATCATAAGAA
>JBDRNX010000027.1:0-4531 GCA_043810595.1 archaeon | reverse complement strand
AAAAAGGTGCACTAAAAAGAGGGATAACTAGCATAATTCTAACAAGCGCCATCATAATAGTCCTAATTCTCGTAACACCGGCAGAAGCAGTAGAGGTAAGCATAAGCACTGACAAGAAAGAATACAGCATAAACGAAACAGTAACATTCAACGTCAACATAAACATAGAAGACCAAGAAAGAGTGCCGGTAAAAGAACTCACGCTAAAACTCAACGGAATGGAAAAGTGCAAATTCAAACCGGACGGAGAAATAATATCAGGTTGTAACAACATGACAATAACCCCAGTACAGATCCTCAACTACGGTTATGGCTACAGGCAGGGAACAGGATTTGGTTTTGACGGAACAAGCTTTGGAGTAAAACAAACAATCTACGGCTATGGCTATGGCTACGGCTATGCGCCAATGGAACCGGCAGAACTCAAATACGAGATAAAGTGGCAGACAGGAGAAGCAGACTGGGGAACCTACAACGCAATACTTGAAGCGTTCGCCCAAAACACAGAAGAAAGCTTCACCTACATCTCAGGAACAGCAACATTCAAAGTGAGAAAGGGAATACTGGCAACACAGGCCAAGGCAGAGTTAAGGGCAGCAGATGGAAAGGCAACAGACATACAAGGCATAAGCTTCCTAGACGTTGAAGAAAAGAGCAGCATAAGCTTCTACGGAGATTTGAGAAGCACAGACTCAAATGCAGCAGGAGTAATAGCACTGAACGTAGACATGTACAAACTGGACGGAATGCACAGGGTGTTAAGGGTGAGGATGAAGCCAAGCATACTCAAAGAATTCCACAGGGACTTTATAGAATTGGAAGGACTGGCACAGATAGAGATAAGAACAACCAAGAAAGGAACAAAGAACCAGAAAATAATAGATGAAGCACATGTAGTTGTAGAAGTGGACATACCAAACAAGAGAGCAAAAGTGTACTCAGATGACCAGGAGACACCGTTCATTATAGAAGACATAAAAATAACACAACTCGATTACGTAGAATACGAAAAGAAGCTGGGAATAAGAAGGGGAATACCAACCCAGCTATTAGAAGTATTCAGACTAAGCTACTAACCATAGATATTCCTTCTATGACCCACTTTCAAGATTTGAATTATATCATCTTTGATTCTAAAAACAACCCTGTAATCACCAACCCTCAGACGATACCATTCAGAACCCTTTAGCTTTTTTACGTCCTTAGAAAAGGGATTTTCAGACAACTCGGAAACTTTTTTTAACACCCTCCTAGAAACCACTGGCTCAAGCTTCTCCAACGCTTCAAAGGCTTTTTCGTCCCAGACTACATTAAAAGGCATTATAAACCTAACTTCTTCTCAACTTGCTTCTGCGTCAAAAACTTTCCAGACTCAATCCTCTTTACAGCTTCTTCTATTTCCTTCCTGGCCTTTTTGCTCAATTCAAGATTATCCTCAATCATGCGCTCTATAACCTCATTATAGGTTTCCCTATCCATAAGCTTCATCCTGTCCAAAGTCTTTTTTACATCATTCGAAATTTGGATTGTAGTCGGCATTTTTATAACATATTATAGCTTATTATAATAGGTTATAGTATTTAAATTTTTCCTTTTAGTGATTATACACAATATAATATGTTAAGGATTTATAACCTAAACCTTCTTGCCAGCGTAAAGCCTCCACTATTCTAGAAAAATCTCCTACTCAAAATTCCTCACAAAATAATCAAACCTTCCTTTCCAGAGGACCAAAATTAACCAGGACCCCCTCCCTAACCTTCTCCTGAACCTGCTTAGGCTCAAAATAGTGAAACCCCATAGCCTTCTTCGGAGCCCTTCTCTCTATTATGTCAACGATCTCCTTGTCAAAACAAGCATGAGCACCGTTCATGTTAAAGAAATTATCACAACAGTACAAATTACCGGAAGCTGAAACAACACCTCCCAATCCAGTAAGCTCATTACCACAAGCCTGACAATAAACCCTCAAATTAGGAGTTCTCTCAATTTCAAAAATCTCATCATCAGCAAGATCATACTCCACAGATATCACCCCCTAACCAAGTTTTATCAAAATCCAAAGGGAAAAAAGCAAAAAAATGTTATGAATGCAAGATAAAGAAACGAATTGCATAAACTTTAAAAAATAAAACAAAGCAGCCAGAGTATTAACTAAGTTAACAAACTCTTACATATTATTTAGTACCAAGCTTATATAAATAAATTTATATTTCAGAAAATATATAATAAAAAATACATAGTAAAGTTTAAAAACAAAGTAGTAAGAAAAACTAACATGGCAGACCCCAGGGTAGAAAAGCTAGCACAAATACTGGTAAACCACTCATTAACAGTCAAAAAGGGAAGCAAGATAGCAGTAAACTACCAGGCAGAAGCACACCCCTTAGCAATGGAATGCTACAAACTAATTCTGAAAAAAGGAGCATACCCCATAATGCACGCAGCCATGTCAGGACTTCAGTATGCATACTTCAAATACGCATCAAAAGAACAGCTGAAAAAATTCCCAGACCTGGTCATGTACGAAGCCAAATACGCTGACGGAGAAATAAACATAGGAGCATCATACAACTCAAGAGAGTTAACAAACATAGACGCAGCAAAAATAGCCGTGAGAAGAAAAGTGACAAAGCCGATATCTGACGTGATAAGAAAAAAAAGGAACTGGGTCATAGTAGAATACCCGACAAACGGACTGGCACAGGACGCAGAGATGTCACTTGACGAAGCAGAAGACTTCGTATACAACGCAACAAACATAGACTGGAAAAAAGTAGAGAAACAGGGAGAAAAACTCAAAAAAGTAATAGACAAGGGAAACGAGGTAAGAATCATAGGGAAGGAGACAGACATAAGATTCAGCATAAAAGGAAGAAAAGGAGAAAACTCAGCAGGAAAATTCAACATGCCAGACGGAGAAGTATTCACATCACCCATAGAAAACACAACAAAAGGATTCATCACATTCGAATACCCAGCAATATACGGAAACAAAGAAGTGGAAGGGGTAAAACTAGCATTCAGAGACGGAAGAGTGGTGCAGGCAGGAGCAAGAAAAAACCAAGACTACCTGCTAAAAATGCTGAAAGTAGACCACGGAGCAAGCAGACTCGGAGAATTTGGGATAGGAATAAACTACGGAATAAAAAAGTTCACAAAAAGAATACTCTTCGACGAAAAAATAGGCGGAACAATACACCTAGCCTTAGGAGAATCATTCCCAGAATGCGGAGGGATAAACCAATCAGCGATACACTGGGATATGATCAAAGACTTACGCAAAGAAGGACAGGTATATGTGGACAACAAACTAATCATCAAAAATGGAAAGATACTCGTATAATCCTACTAAAACACCTTAAATATTTCACCCCTAACCTTTTCAAAAGTATCATCATTAACCTTACCGATTTTCATAACAACCAAACCCTTCTCAACAGTAAAAATCTTATCCGCCCTAACCCTGCTGGATTTTAAAAGTTTACCAGAACTTAAATTTTCCTGATCAATTAAGACCGAATAAGGCTCATCTTTCATTACCGCAGTCAAAGGCACCATAACACAGTCATCTGATTTCTTATTGAACAGATTATTTGACACCACCAAAGCAGGCCTCACTTTCGCCCCATCAAAATTCGAGAAAGGATACGGTAATAAAACGATCTCCCTTTGCTGAACATTCATTTTTTTAAATATTTCCCCCAAATATTGTCTTGCTTATTATCCCAAACCCCCTTCAGGGATTTTTCACTAAATTTTACTAAGTCTTTAAAATCGTCCTTGAGCGTTTTCTCTACCACCTTAGATTTTTCCAACAGTATTTTTCCATCCTCCTGGAATAGTACCAAGTCATCTCCCTTGCCGATTCCCATTGCCTCCCTCATATCCTGAGGGATAGCTATCTGCCCCTTATCAGAAACCTTAACTGTCTTTATAATTTTAACCACCAGACCTGTGGTAAGAATTTTCTTACTTATAAAACTTTTGCTTAACAAAACAAAATTATTACGGATTCTTTAACCCTTCAGCAAAATTAATAAACACCTAAAAAAGAACTTCTCCTAAAATGAAAAAAACAACACTAAGCAACGGAATAACCCTCATAACAGAAAAAAGAAGCACAAAATCGGTAACTATACAAGTAACAGTAAAAGCAGGATCAAACCACGAAAATGAAAAAATAGCAGGAATATCACACTTCATAGAACATATGCTCTTCGAAGGAACAAAAAACAGGACAGCAATAGAACTAGCCAACGAAATAGAAAGCATAGGCGGAGAAATCAACGCGGCAACATCAACAGAAAGAACACTCTACTACGTCACGGTATTAAAAAAATACTTCGACAAGGCAGTTGACGTATTAGCAGACCTGATACAGAACCCCTTATTCGAAGAAAAAGCCATAGAAAAAGAAAGAAACGTTGTTTTAGACGAAGTCAACCTAGTGATGGACGACCCAAAAAGATACCAATGGGTATTGTTCCAAAGAACACTATACAAAAAACACCCGGCAAGAAACCCGATA
>JBDRNX010000026.1:0-8921 GCA_043810595.1 archaeon | reverse complement strand
GATATATGCGTGCATAGCATCACTACTAGCAACCATAGCAATAGTCTACACAAAAGCAAACACCGTTTTCGGAACAGCACCGATAGGTCTGTGGCACTGGATAATAGCAATAACAATATCACTCAGCATAGTGGGAATATTTGACGTAATCAAAATGATAAACATAAGAAGAAATAAGATAATAGAATAATTCTGGGCCTGTGAGGATTTGAACCCCAATCAGATGGTTTCTACTTAGCAAAGCCGAAGCCACCCGTCCTCTCCAGGTTAGACGACAGGCCCTCACAAAAAACAAGAGAAAGAGAATTTAAAAGGCTTTCCCAAACATTATTTTATAGGGCAACTAATTTTATAAATTTACAGACAAAGAAAAGAGCATGGTTATAGTAAAGAAACTCTACGGGGTGAGCGATTCCGGCTTCATAACCATAGGCGGATTCTCAATACAAGAAATGTTCGGAGACGATATAGGTAGCGTAGCAACACACGTGGGGAAGGAGCTCAGAGAAGAACTGATGGGGCTGCCCAAACGCACAAAAGTAGGAGTGCAATACTTCGAAGAATTCTGCGACGGCGGAATACCCTACAGAAGAAGCCTGAACGTAAAAAAAACAGGAGCCCACGTGCCAAAACACGCCGCAAACTACTGGACAGAAATACTGGGCATATGCAAGATGAGAGTGCTTGACGTTGAATTCCTAGACGATTACCGTACACTGAGAGAAGTAGCCAAAAAACTAATCAAAAAAGACATGATAATTGGACAGATTAAAAACATAGAGCTAAACAACCCAGCACCCGAAGCAGAAATAGAAAGGGCGAAGCAAGGACTCATAGAAGAGCTGTACAGGGTAGAAGTAGAAGCAGAACACCTGAACATAGTCACGAGAAGCGACAAGATACTAGAAAACATAGTCAAAGAATGCCCAGAAATCGTGATAGTAGGAAGCGGGCATGCAGACTACTTCATGGCAAACCCCCAGCTGATGGAAACCATAAGAATAAAGTTCGAGAGCTACGCAAGGGAACAATACGGGAAAAAGACAAACTTAGAAGATTTACCCGAATACCTAAGAAGACCACCGCAAGTCTTCGGAAAACTCGTGCAAAACGCAGAACCTGACAAGGCGGCGTTAGCGGAAAGGGAAAAGGTAGAAAGGCAAAACAAAGCAATAACCCTGGGAAGGATAATTGCAAGCAAGGAACCCGCATGGATAGGGACATGGGACGTGAACATACCGCCAAGAGGCCTGTTCGAAGTTTATGTGGACCATGAGATAAGAACATTTCACGGGGTGACAGCACTGGAAGGGAAGATAGAAGACATCTACGGCAGCGGGCAATTCATAGGATCGACAGATGACAGTACACTTATATTCAGAAAAGAATACGGTGAAGAGGCAATAGCCATAGGAGGGTACGACGGACCGATAATGTACGAAACCCCCATAAGCGGGGGAACAGTAGAAGGGCTAAAGCCCGGAGTGTTCAGAGGGACTTTCACCAAACTGGACGGAAAACCAAAACCATTCTACATAAGAGAATTCTCAGAAGACCCGAAACTGGAAAAACTAAGAAGGGCCTAAAGACGGGCTAGGAAAACAAGCAAGCCGTGGATCAAAGCAAGTATAATGGTAATCACGGCAAACTGATTGCAAAACCATACAAAGTAGAACAAGGAAGTGGTATTTAAAAATTCTTATAAATCAAACTCATCGATAAAACTCACAACGATATTATACTTCCTCAAATACTCAGAACCTTTCGGTGTGATTGTGATATATTTCTTACCTCTCTTATCCTTAACCTTTTCAAGGAAACCCTTACTAACCAACTCTTTGAGGTACTCCGAAAACCTCTGTGAAGACAGATTAGAAGACCTCAACAATGGAGTGTGCTTGATTGAATTATTATTTTCTTGAACAATCTTCAATATATCCCTTATTATCTCCACCCTGTTCCTCTTTACCATATCACCCTAAACCCGCTTTCCTAAGAACCTTATAAAGAATCAACATGAATATCGCCAGTGAAACAAGGTACACCAACAACTTGAATGTGCTGAAGAAACTGGGTACCACAATATCAAAGATGTTCAACACCCAGAAAATGAAAAGCAGGAAGTAAATCGTGTACAACTGACGCCCCTTCTTCCTATCCTTGGTATTCTTATAAGAGGTGTAAGTGATAATCCCCACAAAAACAAGAAGTAAAAGATTAAGAGCAAGATGAAACTCAATCCTTCTTGAAGCAATGGTCAAAAAAGATATCACAAAAGCAAGAAGATGGAAGAAATATATCTTCTTAGAAGAACCATCCCACCTCTTCCACATCACGCTGTAAAGAAGATAAAAAACAGCCATAGAACTGAAATACATGAACAAAAATAAGGTGACAACTCCCAAAAACCTTGGCGAAAAATCAAAAATAGCCCTGTCAAACAAAATCATTAAGAACTTGATGGCAGACCTGAAAAAATAAGCAATGGCAAAGAACAAAAAAGCCTGCCTGAAATACTTAATACCCCTATAAGAGCTCAACTCATAAAGATTCTTGGTCCCAAAATAAATCATCAAACTACAAACTATGATAACAAAGGAATAAATCAACTCCATGCCTATGTTCTCAAAAAGTAAAGGCGGATGCATTACCAGTAACCTAATATAAAGCAATATTTAAAAGTTTACATAAAAGTGGACTTTAGTTCCATCTTGTTTTTAAATGGAAATTATTTAGGGAAGAGAAGAATGGAAAGCGAAACAATCATAGAACTCAAAGAAGTGTGGAAAACATACCAGATGGGAGCGGCAAAAGTAGAAGCGCTCAGAGGAGTGAGCTTCAAGATACGGAAAGGAGAGTTCGTAGCAATAACCGGAGCGAGCGGCAGCGGCAAGAGCACGCTCATGCACCTGGTAGGATGCCTGGACAAACCAACACAAGGCACAATACTTCTAGAGGACAAGAACATATCGCTGATGGGCGAATCAAAACTTGCAGAAATAAGAGGCAGGAAAATAGGATTCATATTCCAACAATTCAACCTAATCCCCACACTAAACGCACTTGAAAACGTTGCCCTACCAATCGAATTCCAAAACAACACGCACGACAAAACAAAAGAAAGAGCAAAAAAACTGCTGGAAGCTGTAGGACTAAAAGACAGGATGGAACACAGACCGACAGAACTCAGCGGGGGACAAGCACAAAGGGTGGCAATAGCAAGGTCGCTGGCAAACGACCCGGAAATAATAATGGCAGACGAACCAACAGGGAACCTAGACAGCAAAACAGGCAAATACATAATGGACTTCCTATGCGATCTGCACAAAAAAGAAGGCAAAACAGTGATTATGGTAACACACGACATAGAACTCGTCAGGTTTGCCAAGAGGATAATCAAACTCAAAGACGGCAAGATAGAAAAAGATACTGACAATAAAACCGGAAGGAGGAAGAACAAATGAAAAATAAAACTATTTTAACATTCTATGTTTTGATAGGTCTACTCTTAAGCATTGGCTTAGCCAACGCACTTGACATAAACGTAGACAACTACTACCCCACACCAGTACAAGCAGGGGAATACTTCACGATATGGATAAGGGTTACAAACAACGAAAACAACCCCGTAGAGAATTCGGCAATAAGATTCAAAGAATCCTACCCGTTCTCACTAGACCCCACCGAACAAAGTGAGGTAGTAATAAGCAAGCTCGACGCAAAGAGCGCTGTTACAAAAAGATTCAAAGTAAGAGTAGATGAACAAGCAAAAGAAGGGGACAACTCCATAGCCTTTGAATACAAAGACTGCGCAGGCTGCCTCTGGAAAGAAAAAACCATGCCCATAACAGTGGTAGAATCACAAACCAGCTTTGACGTTGTACTGCAGGAAATAACAACAGAGGGCGTATTTATAGCAATAGCAAACATAGGAAAGAACCCTGCTAATGCAATCACGGTAAGCATACCAGAACAGGAAAACTTCAAAACAGACATGACATCAGCAGCGATAGTAGGCAACCTGGAAAGCGGGGACTACACAATAACGTCATTCAAGGTATCACCCACACAAAGAGGAACCGCTGAAAAACAAGACCTAACAGTGCAGATAGACTACACAGACCCCTTCGGGACAAGAAGAACAGCAGTAAAACAAGTCTCAGTAAATCCTGCCTCATTAATTGGAGTAGGCTCTACCACAGACACCACAGGAACAAGAACCTTCGGTGCAGGAGGCAGCATGGGAACAACGTCATTCCTGGGAAACACATGGTTCTGGGTATCGGTAGTTCTGGCAATACTGCTAATGGTAGGACAGGTAAGAAAGTTTCTGGGAAGAAGGAGAACATCGAAGAAACTCTAAAATGAGATTATCCAAAAGCATAAGGCTGGCCTACAACATCCTGAGCCACAGTAAACTAAGAAGCTGGCTCTCAATAATAGGGATAGTAATAGGAGTAGCCTCCGTCATAGCAATAATGTCCCTCGGAGAAGGCTTGCAACAAGCCATGGAAGAAAGACTGGGAACCCTGGGAGCAGACGTGGTAACAATCTCCCCTGGATTTTCCAGAGCGAGCGGAGGAGAGGCAGGATTCAGAAGACCAGACGATGTTAGCAGTAGCAGTTCTGACCGAACAGTACAGAACCTTACAAACAAAGAAGTGCAGGCACTGAAAATGGTGCCGAATATAGGGCACATACAAGGAGTCGTTTCCAAGAGAGCGGAAATAGGCTACCTAGACGAGACAATATCCGCAACAATCAAAGGGGTGGACACAAAAGTCTGGAAAGACATGGAAACAACCCAGCTGGAATCAGGAAGATACCTCTCCCCGGGAGACAACAACGTTGCCGTAATCGGATATAACATAGCAACAGAAAGATTCAAACAAGACATACCAATAAACAGACAGATAACCGTAGAGGGAAAACCATTTAGGGTGGTGGGAATACTGAAGGAATCCGAAGGGCTGGGAATTGGAGGACAGTCAGGCTCAATGATATACATACCCATCGAGGTTGCAAGAACAACGCTGGAAGACGTAGGAACAAAGGAATTCACCTCCATAGAAATAAGGGTCAAGGACACGAACCTAATAGATGATACGTTATCACAGATAGAATCAAGACTCATGCTAGTCAGGGCAGAAAACGAAAGAACAAAAAGCTTCTCAGTGAGCTCAGTCAAAGCAATGCAGGAAACAATAGCATCAACACTAACAACAATGACCTTATTTTTAAGCGCAATAGCGGCAATATCACTTCTTGTAGGTGCCGTGGGAATAGCAAACACCATGTTCACAACCGTACTTGAAAAAACAAAAGAGATAGGCATAATGAAATCCATAGGGGCAAAAAACAAGGACATAATGCTCATGTTCCTCTTCAATTCCGGAATGGTAGGACTTGCAGGAGGAATAATAGGAGGAATAATTGGAATATCGGCCTCATATCTTATGTCATCCTTCATACTAAGCGGGCTGAACATGGGAAGGATGAACCTTGGATCAGCGGTAGTAACATCACAAACCCTGATAGTTGTCCTTGGACTGTCACTACTTATAGGGATACTGGCAGGAGTAATACCAGCATACAGGGCATCGAAAATGAACCCCGTAGATGCTTTGAGATACGAATAATAGCGTTAAGAATATAAACAAGATACGCTTACAATAAAATATGAAAAGTCTGAGGATCACGCTAATACTGACACTACTTCTAATAAGCGTAGCAGAAGCACACCAACCAAGGATAGTGTACGACAGGAACAACAACCAGGAAAACCCAATCATAATAACACAGCCAGAAATATCAAGGGCATACTACGGAGAGCTGAAAGGACAAGAAGACAACTACATGATAATAGCAAGAGAGCCGTTCAAACTATACCTCAACATACTAACACCATACAACCTAAACGAAAACAGAAAAGACTTCAAAGTGGAAGTAAGGGACTTCGAAAACAGGAAAGTGCTGACGCTGGACGGAACACAAGCAGAGTGGACACTCTACTTCGAGGAATTCGCAAGAGACTACTACATGAAAGGACCTGAAACAAGCAAAGAACTGAAAGGAGGGGTATACTACATGAAGGTATCAAACAGCAACAACCAAGGAAAATACTCACTGGCAGCAGGAGAGAAAGAAACGTTCCCACTTAACGAGATATTCAAAACATACTACGCAATACCGAGAATAAAAACAGAATTCTTCAACCAGCCATGGTACAAGGTTTACATAAACTTCGTGGGAATAGCACTGGCAATAACACTCGCAATAATAATAACAATACTGCTGCTACTCAAAAAAATTTTTGGGAAGAAAAAGAAAGCAAAAATCCCACCAAAGCGCTTAACCCATTAGCCAGGAAAGAGATTAATAACGATTTCTTGAAACCAATCCTGAAAAGAAGCAGGATGAGGACAGACTCAGCAAAAACAACACAAAGTTCTACGAGGAAGAAATTAACACCTAAACCATAAGCAAAATTAGCAAGAGGCCAGGTAAACAAGTTAATAAGAAAAACATAGAGAAAGACAGTAAAATAACCCTTCCTGAAAAAAAGGGAGACGATAATAAACTCAAGCAGAAAAGTTATGAAAAAATAAAATATAAATGAAAAAATCATTTTCTCTTTTTGTTAATCACCAAAAAGAGGATTATTAACAAAGCAACCAAGGGCACAACAACATAAAGGTAGATAAGATAATTCCTCTCAACCACAACATCGCTAGGCTGCTCCCTAACTGCTGTAAGGTCGACAGTGTAATACTCCGTGTAAGACTGCTCAGTGCTGGACTCGGGAACGACCTTCTGAATCCTAACCCCGCTGATAACCTTCTTAGCGCCCGTGGAACTAAGATAAGAATCAAGCTCCTCCTGAACATTAACAGGAGTATCAGAATTACGAGCCTTCACATAAATATCCTCAAAGGCTTGATCGACTTCTGAAAGGTAATAATCATCAAACTCTGAGTTTTTAACGGCAAAAACAGAGAGACCGCAGAACTTGTAACCACCGGGAACAACGCTATCGCTACCGATAACCTGAGCAGGACACATGTTAGGACCCAAATAACCGACCTGAAAAAACGTGTAATCAGGATAGTCATCCATGTTGGTAATAACATTAGTAATCGTGATGACACGCTCACCCGGCTCGATAGCATCAGCACAAACAAAGCTGACCAAAAACAAACCAACAACAGCTGATAAAACCAAGTTCTTCATAACAAAAACATATAATAGAGAATATATAAACATTACCAAACCTCCAAAAGAGATTGAAACTTTAAAAACTCAGCAAAATTTATATATAATCAAAAATAAGCAATAAAGTAATGGCATCCCAACTTGGAAAAGCAATAGCAATACTCATAGGAACAATAATAGGAGCAGGAGTTCTAGGGATACCCTACGTCATATACAAAGCAGGATTCTGGACAGGAATGCTGATGATAGTAAGCCTGGGAGTCGCGCTAGTCCTGCTACACCTGTATTTAGGAGAGATAGCGCTGAGGACGAAAAAAACACACGAACTAACAGGCTATGCGGAAAAATACCTGGGAAAATGGGGAAAAAAGGTAATGCTGCTATCCATGCTGGTAGGGAATTATGGGGCGTTAACAGCATACATCATAGGAATAGGAGCCACGCTGAAAGCAATGTTCGGAGGACAAGAAATAATCTACAGCATAATATTCTTCGTAGTGCTATCAGCAATCGTATACAAGGGACTGAAAGCAGTAGGAAACTCGGAATTCTACATGCAAGCACTAATCATACTCATAATACTAACCATAGCAGTATACTCCATATTCTTCGCAAGGATAGAAAACTACCAAGGATTCGACATCACAAAGGTATTCATACCATACGGAGCAATATTCTTTGCCTTCATAGGAACTGCAGCCATACCAGAAGTCAGGGAGATGCTGAGAAAAGAAGCAAAGCTGATGAAGAAGGCAATAATATGGGGATCGGCAATACCCATAATCATCTACGTGATATTCACCATAGTTGTAGTTGGGGTGGTGGGGCACACATTCGACTACCTACAAGCCAACGAAAGAATAGCAACTGTGGCATTAGGAGAAGTGCTGGGAGGGGGAATAAACTTACTGGGGAATTTCCTAGCAACCTTCACCATGGCAACATCATTCCTAACACTGGGACTAGCACTGATGTGGGTATACCACTATGACTACAAAATAAAAAAACACACAGCATGGGCACTAACAGTATCCCTACCACTAATACTAGCACTGAGCGGACTGATAACATTCATCCAAACAATAGGAATTGTGGGAGCGGTAGCAGGAGGAATAGAAGGAATGCTCATAGTAATGATGCACAAAAGAGCAAAAACACTCGGGGAAAGAGAACCGGAATACAGCATAAAACACTACCCAATACTGAGCTTCATACTCATAGCATTATTTGTTTTGGGAATAATACTGACAATAACATGAAAGAACTCATAAAACCAAAAACAATAGCAGTAATAGGAGCAAGCAACAAGAAAAACAAAGTAGGATACTCCTTAATGGAAAATCTGAGAAAGTTCAAAGGACAGGTAATCCCCGTGAATATACACGAGAAAAAAATCCTGGGAAAGAAAGCATACAAAAACATACTACACATAGAAAAAGACATCGAGCTGGCAATAATAGCGATACCGGCACAGGGAGTAAGACAGGTCGTGAAAGAATGCAGGCAGAAGGGAGTGAAGGCCATCATAATAATAAGCGCTGGTTTTAGTGAAATAGGAAGGAAAGACATGGAAGAAGAAATCATAAAAGAAAAAGGCAGTATGAGAATTTTAGGGCCAAATTCTTTTGGTACTGTTAACCCCTACATAGGGCTGGACACAACCTTTGCGAAAACAACACCAAAAAAAGGAAACATAGCATTCATATCAC
>JBDRNX010000025.1:0-10101 GCA_043810595.1 archaeon | reverse complement strand
CCCGCCTGACATCAGGGAAATTAGTTTCCTTTTCATAAAATATTCATTAGGGTGGGGTTTAATAAGTTTTTTCTAAAAAAAGAAAAGAAAAAATTACTTAATCTCATAGATCAAGCTCACAGTTGCGGTAATTTCGAGAGTTTGGGGCAGTATTTCAGTCGCTGGTGCTCCTCCTGCTTCTGCTTTCGCGTACATGACATCCCTGTAGACGTATGGTGTGTACACGAAGTTGGATTCGCTTACCGTTACCAGCTTGCCCAGTTGCACTCCTACACTGTCTGCTATCGAGTCTGCCTTGCCTTCAGCTTCCTTTGCCGCTACCTTCAGGGCTTCTCCGCTTACTTGTTTTTGTTTTTCATCTGTTAGTCCGAAGTTTACGCTGTCAACTCCGTTGGCGCCTGCGTTTACTGCAGTGTCCAGAAGTTTTCCTACTTTGTCAAGTTCTGTTGTGGTTACTTTAAGTATGTGGTTTACCTCATAGCCCACGTCAACATACTTCCTCTGGTTTTCGTCCCATTCTTGTTTCTTGTTCAGGTAGTAGTAGTTTGTTTCTATGTCTTTTTTTGGAACTCCTTCTCCCTTCAGTGCGTTTATCACTTTTTCAGAGGTTTCGCTGTTTGCATCCTTTGCTGCTGTTGCCGTGCTTCCCTCTGTGGTTATTTTTATGTAGAGCTCTGCTTTGTCCGGCTGGGTTGATACTTTTCCCTGTCCGCTTACGCTTATCGTGTTTCTTTGTTCTCCGTTTGTTGTTACTATGGTGTTGCCTGTCTTCATGTTTATTGCAAGTATGGCTGATGTTATGACCAGCCCGATTACGAGTATTGTGGTTATGATGTTTTTTTGTTCCATTTTAGCCTCCTTTACCTTATTCATAGAATCATTCTTGGGAAATTGCGTATAAATATGTTTTCTTAGATTCAATTTGGTTTGAAACTATCGCTAAGGGAAAGCTTTAAATATTTTTTTCTAATCGCGTGTGGTATGAAGCCTTTGGAAGACTTGGCCAGGGATTTGGGTAAGGTTAAGGCTACTAACGACGCTGATCTTTTTTATGGGTTGATGTGTGATTTGTTGGAGAATGCGAATTTTTATTTTTATTACGATGTTATGGGTATCGCATTCGAGAAATCTCCTGATTTGTTTGATGATGTTTACGATGCTTATAATAAGGAAAACGTAGAGGCCTTAGCCTCTTTTGCGGAGCAGATAAATCGTCCTGTTAAGGCTTTTGTTAGAGTTCAGAAATTTATCAAGAATGAGGATTTCTTTGAGTTGTTTACTTCTTATGAGAATGCTGCTGGTTTTAAGAAGGGTCTTTATGATAATTACATTATCCGCTCCAGTTCAAAGCTCAGTTTTCCTAAGCACGTTTTCGATTTTGATGATGTGCCCAAGGTGTATAAAGATCTGCCTAAAGGGAATCTTTTAGAAAATTTGTTAAATATTTGTGGCGTTGTTAAGAAGGGAGACTTGTATTATTTCTCTCCTCAAGGCATTTTTGATTCAGTTTCTTCTCTTCCAGGGGTTTACTGTTTCGGTGTGGAGGTTAAGGAATGAATTTAGAAGAGAATATTGAAAAGTTGGAGAATAAGAATTGTATGGCTGTAAAGCTGTTTTACGATACCGTGAGGAATCTCGTTTCTAGGGTTGGTTATACCCGTTTAGGCCAGAATTTTTTTGGGATTGAGAAAGAGTTTGTTGGGGTGAGAAAAAGTCCTGAGGAGTTTTTGAGGTTGGTTAGGAAGAGGCCTAACTTGAGGAATGTTACCTTTATCGAGGTTTTTACGGCTCCTGACAAGACTGTTCTCAGGGCTCTGACCGGTTATAGCGACCTTCAAGAGTTTTTGGATAAGCATTTCAGTTATTATGCTATTGGTTGCACTTCAAATTTGGGTTGCGGGTTTGAACCTATTGTTAGAGAGAAGGTTTTGGATGCTGATAAGAGGCGTATCGCTCAGCTGGATTTCGATAACTGCCGTCTTACCAAGGTGGGTGAGCATTATTTTTTCACATTATCCTCTCTTTATGAGCTGGTTAAGGATGCCAAGCCTTTTTTGAGGCCGCATTTCGATTACAAATGCTAAGATTTATATATTACCTGCTTTTAAGTTCGCTTTGTGTATGGTCAGGAGGGTTAAGATGAAAAGAATGCTGTTGGGATTTACTGTTTTTGCTTTGTTTTTAACAGCCGTTTTGATAATCGGTTGTGGTGGTGCTACAACTAATGCTGTTGTTTGCAACGAGCCTTACATTCTTGTGGGCAGTTCTTGTTGTTTGGATGCTAACGATAACAATATTTGTGACAAGGATGAGGTTGAGGAGCCTGAGACTCCTCCGGAGGAGCCTGAAGAGCCTGAACCTGAGGTTCAGACAGAGTTCATGTTGAGCAAGGGAGAATCAATCTATGTTTTTGGTAAGACTTTTACCTTGGTTGAATTCTCGATTTTCCAGGGCAAGCTTGAAACGGTTGTTGATGTTGACGGTGTGACTTGGACTATTGAAGAAACTAAGAAGCCTGAGATAGTTAACGGCTTGGTTGTCACTCCTGTTAGCGTTGACAAGTTGCAGACTTACATAGTGATAGATATCGAGCCTTTCAAGCTGAAAACTGATGAGTACCTGTTCAGGATTGATGAGGAACAAGTTATTCTCGGCAAGGTTTTGGTTCTGAAGGACATACAGGATGACAACGGTGTCTTGGTTGAGGCTTTGGACAGCGCAACTAACATTTTCATAATGCCCGGCGAGACAAAAGTTTACGAAGGTTTGAAGATTACCAACGTTGAGAGTTTTTACAGGGATATTCGTGTTGAGCGTTATGCTTTACTGAAGGTTTCCCAGGCTTGAAGGCAAAGTTATTTAAACTTCTTTTTTTCTTTTTTACTTCATGACCATTTCGAAAGACACTCCTCTTGCTGAGATTACTCTCAGGCGTTATGAGAAGCCTTATGACATGCCTCGTCGGGAGTTGATTAAGAAGCTTTGTTTGTCTGTCGGCTTGTTGCAGCCTGGAGATTCTCGTGACATAATTGTAGACCTTCTCTATGTTTTGCTCGAAGCTAAGAAAGGCAAGAAGGGTTTGGATTCTGAGGAGATTCAGAGCTTGGTTATTGAGGTTAGAAAGCAGCATAAGCTTCCCCCTAGGGGTGTTGCTCCTTCTAACATAAGGCGTCAGATTAAGAGGCTTCGCGACTTGTTCCTGGTAGAGAAGGTTGACAGTAAGTATAGGATTTCCGAGTTTGAGGAGCTTGAGGTTATTTTTAACGATAAGATTGAGAAGTATTTTCTCGATAACATCTTGGCGAGGGTTAAGGATTATTTTAACGCGGTAAGATGATTTACGAGCCTCAGGAAGATTCTTTTTTGTTGCAGAAGTATGTTAGGAAGTTTGCTAAAGGCCGTGTCCTTGACATGGGTACAGGTTCAGGTATCCAGGCGTTGACTGCTTTGGAAAAAACTCCTGATGTTTTGGCCGTTGACATTAGCGATGATGCTGTTAGGCTTCTGAAGGGTAAGGGTGTGAATGCTAAAGTTTCGAATCTTTTTTCCAAGGTTGATGGAAAGTTTGACTTGATTATTTTTAATCCTCCTTACCTGCCTCCTGACAGGTATGATAAAGACATAAGTACAAGTGGGGGAATCAAGATAGTTGATAGGTTTTTGTCCCAGGCTAAAAAATTTCTTAATAAAGATGGAAAGGTTTTGCTTGTTTTCAGTTCTCTTACCGGAGACGTTGATTCTTTGTTGAAAAAATATAGCTACAAGTTTGAGTGTTTAGAGAGTAAGGGTTATTTTTTTGAGAAGCTTTTTGTTTACTTGTTGGAGTAAGCTGGAAGGATAGTGCTTATTTTTCCATGATTGGCACTTTTGCCAGTTTTTCTAGCGTGTTGAATTCTTCCTGTTCGAGAAGTTCTAGTGGTGGGCACACTCTTTTGTTGTCCTTGTTTTTGAATTCTGCTCTTTTGAATCCGTATTTTTCTTTCAGGTTTAAGATCTCTCCAAATAATAGGTAGATGTCTTCTCCCCTCACTCCTGTTCTTTTCATTTCAAGCCCATCGCTGGGGTATGCCATGTACATGTATCCAGTTTTTGAGTCTGCTCTCTGGTATTTTCCCACTTCGAATGTTACTGTTGGGCTTATTTTCCATCCCATGGGTTTTGCCATAACCAACAAATTTATAAACCCTTTCTTTAATTATTCTCCTTGCCCGTTAACACTACTTATGTGTAGGAGGGTCTTATGAACGATCAAGAAGTTTTAACTGCAATTAAGAAGGCAAGGGAAGCGTCGCCTAAAAGAAAATTCTCTCAGACTATTGATTTGATATTCAATCTTAAGCAGCTTGATCTCAAGAAGACTGATCAGCAGGTTAACAATTTTGTTGCCCTTCCTCACACTCGCGGTAAGAAGTTGAAGATTTGCGCTCTTGTTGACAAGGAGTTGTTTAATTCTGCTAAGGATTGCTGTGATAAGGTGGTTATGAAGGATGAGTTTCCGAAGTTTGATAAGACGTCTTTGAGGAAGCTTGCTAACGATTATGATTTTTTCATTGCGCAATCAAATGTGATGCCTGACATCGCTAGGTATTTCGGTAAGGTTCTCGGAACTAAGGGCAAGATGCCCAACCCGAAGGCTGATTGTGTTGTTCCGCCTACTGCTAACGTTAAGGCTTTGTGTGAGACGTTGCAGAGGACTGTTAGGGTGCAGACGAAAAATGAGCTTGCTATCAAGTGTCCTGTTGGCAGTGAGTCCATGAAAGATGATGAGGTTAAGGATAATGTCATGTCAGTCTACAATTCACTGTTGAGGTTACTCCCTAAGGAGAGGCATAACATCAAGGGGGCTTTGTTGAAGCTTACTATGGGCCCTGCTGTTGTTATAGGAGCGAAGGATGAAGCGTAATGTTCCGAAGTGGAAGAAGGATGAGGTTGAGCAGATTAAGAAATTGATAAACGAGTATCCCTACTTCGGCATAGTTGATTTGGAAAACTTGCCTGCTCTGCAGTTCCAGCGTATGCGTGTTAGCTTGGAGGGTAAGATTCTCGTTAAGGTTACGAAGAAGCGTTTGATTAAGCTCGCTCTTCAGGCTGTTAAGGATTCTAAGCCTAACCTAGATGGTGTTGATAGTTATTTGGATGGCATGGTTGCTCTCATATTCACTAAGGAGTCTCCTTTCAGGCTTTATTCTTTGCTTGCTAAGTCTAAGACCAAGGCTCCTGCTAAGCCCGGTCAGACCGCTCCTTCCAACATAGTCGTTCCTGCAGGTCCTACTTCTTTTGCTCCGGGTCCTGTTATCTCTGAGCTTGCTTCCGTGGGAATAAAGACTTCTGTGCAGGACGGTAAGCTTGTCATTAAGGAGGATGTCCTTGTTGCTAAGGAAGGCGAGAAAATAAAACAGAAGGTTGCTGAGATACTTCAAAGGTTGGGCATTGAGCCCATGGAAGTTGGCTTGAACCTGGTCGCTGTTTATGATAACGGTATTATTTACAACAAGAGTGTTTTGGCTGTTGACGAGGAGGCTTACTACAGGAACATTGCTAAGGCTTCCGCTGAGTCAATCGCTCTTGCTATGGAGATTGGTTACATCACTAAGGAAACTCTCAATTTGATGATCGGTAAGGCTGAGCGCGAGGCTAAATCTCTCGCAAAGTCAGCTAACATCTTGACGACTGAAACCGCTGCCGCTATGATGGCAGCTGCTGAGAAGCAGGCTGATGAGGTTGCTTCGCAGCTTCCGAAGGAAGTTGTTGAAGAAGCTTCAAAAACAGAATTTGATAAGGTTTTGGATAAGGCCAAGGAAGGTTTCAAGGTCGTTGAGGATGCTTACAAGACCCTCATGGAGGGGGGCAGTTTAAGTTAGGAGGTTTTGGAAAAATGGAACTGGTATACGCTGCGATGCTTTTGCACAGGGCTGGCAAACCCATAAACGAAGAAAACATTAAGAAGATTATGGAAGCTGCTGGCGTCAAGAAAGAGGATGCTCAGATTAAGGCTTTGGTTGCTGCTCTGGAAGGCGTGGACATCGAGAAAGCGATTAAGGAAGCTTCAGTTCCCGTTGCGGTTGCTGCACCTTCTGCTGCTGGTAAAAAGCCTGCGGAGAAGAAGGAAGAGGAGTCTGAGAAGGATAAAGAGGAAGAGGAAGCTAAGGCAACTGCTGGACTCGGTGCTTTGTTCGGTTAAGCTTCAGAAGGTTTTATGATGGAAGTTGCGGAACAGCAAGATGCTCTGTCTAAGTTGAATGATTTGAATAAAGAAATCTCCACTCTTAAGTCTAAGCTCAACGAGCTTAACGAGAAGAAGGAGTCTTGGTTTAAGAAGAAGGACGAGTTGCAGAAGCAGATTTCTGAGATGATTGCTAACGTGAAGAAGATGAAGTCCGAGAAGGATTCCTTCAACAAGGAGCTTTTTGAGGAGAAGGACATCCGTGACAAGTACAATTCAGAGGTTAAGGTTCTTGTTGCTGAGATTAAGAGGTTGAACAAGGAGAGGAAGGATTTTCTTGACAAGCATCACCTGAAGTTTGACCCTGCTAAGCTTAAGGAGAAGATAAGGAATCTTGAGGGGTCTATAGAGACAGAGGCTTACAGTTTCGAGAGGGAGAAGAAGGTTATGCTTGAGATTAAGAGGTTGAGGAAGCTTTACAACGAGACTTCTCAGCTTAACGTCATAGTTGACAGGGTTGATGAGGTTTCGAGGAAGATTGAGGAAGCTAAGAAGAAGGCTGACGAGGCTCATTTGAAGTTCAAGGAGCTTACCAAGAACAACAAGGAAGGTTATAAGGAGTTTATTGACGTTTCTAAGAAGATCAACGAGGTGAAGAAGGAGCAGGAGGCTGCTTACAAGAATTTCCTCGATTTCAAGAAGGAGTTTGGTGTTGTTAACTCTGAGTTGAAGCAGAAGCTTGGTGAGCTTAAGGAGCTTCAGTCAGCGCTTAACATCTTTAAGGGTGAGAAGAAGAAGGAGAGGAAGAGCAAAGAGGATAAGATACTCAAGGAGAAGGCCAAGGATGTTGAGGAGAAGTTGAGGAAGAAGAAGAAGCTCACGACAGAAGACTTGATTGTCTATCAGGGTAACAATTCTGGCGAAGAGGATTAGATTTTTACTTTTAGTTTGCTTTTCTTGTATAGTTCTTTTATGTCGCTTATGGCTGGTATGCTTTTTACCTTGTATTTTCTTACTAGGAATATCCATACCGCTGCTACGTACAGGCTTGATACTATTTCCCAGAATATGATGTGTAATGTTTGGAACATGTTCACTCCGCTTTCCATCAGCACTATCAGAAGCGCGTCTATCCTTATTATGTTCATTGCCAGTATCAGCAGGGAGCCTATGATGAATATTTTCAGCCCCCTCTTGAATTTTATGTCTTTTGTCAGCAGAACAAGTATTGCCAGCAGGTAGTATGCCGATGTTGCTGTGCACGCGCTGATGAACTTTAACGTGTGTTCCCCTATCTCTATTATGTTTCCCGTTATCGTTATCTTGTATCCCATAAGTACTATGGGCAGGTAGGAGAGGTACAGGGTTGGCAGGGTTAGTAGTATGTGGAATATGTTTACCGGTATCAGCATTAGGGCTAATGCTGCCCCTACTCTTATCATGAGTCTTGTTTCGTATCTCATTTTTGTTGGTTGTTGTTCATTATTTCTCCGATTAGTATCTTGAAGTCTGTTATTATGGGTATGTTTTTTATTCCCATAGCGATGCTGAAAAGTATCCATATTATTATGACGTAGAATACGGCTAGGATGGTGCCGAAGAGGTCGTGTGCCAGCTGGAAGTTTTCAGGTCCCTTTTCCACAAGTATTACTACCAGTATGAGTATTCTTGCTATGTTCATGGCGAATATTGCTAGGTAGCCCAGCAGTATTAGCTTTATTCTCTTCAATATGCTTACGTCGTATACTAGAATTACCAATAGCGTGTATAGGTAGTATGCTGATGCTGTTACGCAGTACTTTACTATGTTCAGCGTGTATTCCCCGAACATGTCTATAGCGTGCTTAACCCCGTAACTTCCTATCACCACTTCCAATCTTGCGAGTTTTAGTAGTGCGTATGTTGTTTGTAGTGTGAGGTTTTCGAAAATGTACTGGTAGAGGTTTATCCCGAGTATTCCTGTTGGGACTATGAGGAGTAGTATCGCTAGCACGACCCTTGTTATAAGGTTGTAGGTGTACCTCATTTTTTAATTCTTATTTTTCTTTTGTTTATATTCCTTTCTGTCAGTAAGTTTTATATACCTTCCATTAGTCTTTGGGAGCCATGAAGTTTGCAGCTATTTTTGACATGGATGGCGTTTTGGTGGATTCTAACGAATATATCAGGCATTCTTTTAATGAGATATTAAGTCCTTACAATGTTCATCTTAGTAAGAGTGGTTTTAAGCAGTACCTTGGTATCTCTGTGAGGGACAGCCTGAAAATATGGAAGAAAAAGTACGGTGTGAACTTTAAGGTTGAGGAGTTCTCTAAGCAGGCCGGGATGCTGGAGCTTAGTTTGATGAAAGAGAATTTGGAGTTGGATCATAATTTGTTAAAATTTTTGAACAGGCTTAAATGTAATGGTATCCCTATGGGCGTGGGTACTTCTTCTCTCAGGTGGCGTGCTGAGGAGATTCTTAATATGTTAAAGATTCAGAATTATTTTTCTGTTGTCGTGACTGCTGATGATGTTTCCAGGCATAAGCCTAACCCTGATTTGTTTTTGGCCGTTGCAAAGAGATTGAACACCCCGCCGGAGTACTGTGTCGTTTTTGAGGACGCGGTTAAAGGAATAGAGGCTGCTAAGAGGGGCAATATGAGATCCGTCGGCTACTTGGATGCTTATCATAGCGAGAAAGATCTTAGAAAAGCCGATTTGGTGATAAGGGATTTTTCTGAAATTTCTTATAATAAACTTAAAGAATTGTTCTGTTAGTAAATTTTATATACCTGCCTCTTTTATTTTTGTTTATGAAGAGGTGGTTGTTTGTTTTTGGTGTTTTGTTGTTTTTTGTTAGCCTGTTCTTTGATGATTACATCGCCTTTTTCTTTCTTACGCTGAGGAACCCTGTTTTTGATTACGTTGCTGTGCTTTTTTCTTATACCTGGTTTCACATCTTTCTTTTTCTCGTGGTGCCTTTTTTTCTCATATGGGTGGATAGCAAGAGGTCTGCTATCCTTTTCGGTTTGAGCATCGGTTTGGTCGCTCTCATAACTTTCATTTTGAAGTTCCTTGTTTTGAGGCCTAGGCCTTTTGCTGCTCTTGCCCTTCCTCTTGTCGCTTCCTTGTCCTATTCCTTTTCCTGGTTTAACTCTTCCTTCCCAAGTTCTCACGCTTCTACTTCTTTTTCTTCACTGGCCGCTGTTGAGAAGCTTCAGAAATTGAGGGCTGTCTGGTTTTTGCTTGTTTTGGTTTCAGTCCTTACAAGGCTTTATGCCGGCTTGCATTATTTCAGTGATGTTATTGCTGGCGCTTTGCTTGGTTATTTCCTGACGTTTTTCATCATGAAGCTTGATAAGACGAAGTTTGTTAGGAGGAAGTTCAAGTTTGATTTGGAGTTCAGGAGGCAGGTCTTCCATCTTTGTTTGGGCATTGTTATTCTTGCGCTTCTCTTCTTCGGCGTTATTGACGTTGCGGTTCTTATTGTTGTGTTTTTGGTTGGTTTGGTTTTTGCTCTGTTGAGTTTGAAGTTCAGGATTCCTTTCGTGGATTGGTTTTTGGAGAGGTTTGAGCGTAAGGATACTTTTCCGGGTAAGGGTGCTTTGTTTTTCTTTTTGGGTTCTATCCTTTCTCTTCTTATTTTTCCCTGGTATGTTGCTCTCGCTTCTATTGCGATATTGACTTTTGGTGATTCCATCGCTCCTCTTGTTGGTGTTTATTTTGGAAGGAACAAGAGTAAGCTTAACGGCAGGAAGTTTGTTGAGGGTTTTGTTGTTGGTTTCTTTGTTGCTTTTGCTGCCGCTTCGTTTTTTGTTCCTCTTGTTGCTGCTCTGATCGGCAGCTTTTTTGGTATGTTGTTTGAGTTTTTAGAAATCAAGTTTAAGGGCTACCCCGTTGACGATAATCTTTTCGTTCCCCTCATCTCTGGTGCTGTTATCTATTTTGTTATGATG
>JBDRNX010000024.1:0-11979 GCA_043810595.1 archaeon | reverse complement strand
GACAGTAAACGACACAAACGTAATAACATTAACCATAGACAACTCAACAAGCATAGCAACATTCACAGCAGTTGCTAACGCCTCAGGAAACGCATTAATCAACATAACAGTATGGGATGGGAATAATGAACAAAACAGCACTCCATTTACCATTACGATCAATGCAGTAAACGATGAACCATGGATAGACCTGGATGAACCAGAAGACAACACAACAAACACTACAACCAACGTTATCGACTTTACCTACAAACCTCATGACGTGGAAAACAGCATAGCCAACTGCTCATTAATAATAAATAACGAAACCAATAAAACAGACACAAGTATAAGTACAGACGTAATAAACAACCTTACAACCTACCTACCAAATACTGAATACAACTGGTCAATCAACTGTACAGATACCGAAAACAGCATAACAGCTTCACAAACAAGAAACCTAAGCGTGAATTACGTAGCACCAATACCCCCCACACCACCGGGAGGCGGAGGCGGTGGCGGAGGCGGCGGAGGCGGCGGAGGAGTAAGAAGAGACATATCAATAGACACGAGCATGATAAAAACCGAACTGACAGAAGATGATGAGAGTGAAAATAAATTCACGATAACAAACACAGGAGACGAAAAGTTACTAGTAAGCATAAGCCACAACCTTGGAGAGTTGCTACAAATAAAGGAGAGGGCATTCACACTACAACCGGGAGAATCAAAGGAAATAACGATAAAGGTAATAGGGAAAGAACCGGGAATAAGCACAGGAACCATAGTAGTAAAAGCAGGAGGGATATTCAAAGCGATACCCACTGTAATAGAGGTAATGAGCAAAGAAGTGTTATTTGACATAAAGATGGAAACCCTGGCAGAAGGGACAAGGATAATTGAGGGGATGGACATAAAAACCTTGATAACTATAATAAAAATGATACCGGAGAAACAGACAGACGTGACACTAGAATACACGATAAGGAACTTCTACGGAGAGATACTATACAGAGAGACAGAAACCATGGCCGTAGAAGGAAAGAAATCATTCACCAAAACGCTAAAAACAAGTGAGCTAGAGCCTGACAAATACGTAGCAGGGGTAATCCTGACGCACCCAAAGACCTTCGCAACATCCACAATAGACTTTGAGGTCATACAGAAAAAAATAAAAACAGGAGAACCCATAGAATTCAACAAGATATACATGTACATGGCACTAATACTGGTGTTGATGCTCATGGCAGCACTGATGACAAAAAGGGTGTTGCTGCTTAGGAAATACAAAAAATGAAAAAAAAGAGGGATCATGAAAGAATCGCAGTAGCCTTATTCTTAGTGGGCGTAATAATGATATGCGGGATTGTATTCCTCAAAAACCCCAGAATCGTGGGCTATGCGACCATGGAACAGAGCATACAAGTATTAAACAAACAAAGCTACGCAGCAGTATACGACACGTGGACCGTGAGATTCAAAACAGAAGGGGAAGGAGACCTGCAGATAAGCGAAGTAGGAGACACTTTCTATTACGTTGGAAACATCAAAGTAAGTTGCGGGAGTGAACCTTTGGATTATGAAGTTAAGGGAGGGACGGCAGTAGTAAGCAACTACAACTGCAATCAGGTAGGAAGCATAAGCATGGAAGTAAGGAACGAAGGGATACAAAGACTGAAATTCAAATTCGGCAACAAAGACTATGCTTCAAACACAGCAGTAAGAAAAGAAAACATTTAAAAAGGCATCTACTTCTGAAAAAAACATGGATGAATTAAGGATAGCACTAAAGGAAGCGACGATAACTTTCGGAACAGAAAAGACCATAAAAAGAATGAAAAACGGCAACGTGAAAAAAGTATTCTTAGCTTCAAACTGCCCGGAAAACGTGAGAAAAAAGATAGACCATTACAGCAAGCTTGGCAAGATAGAAACAATAAAGCTAGACATACCAAACGACGAGATAGGGCTAATCTGCAAAAAACCATTTTCAATAAGCGTGCTCTGCTACTAAAAATGATAAAATTCACCTCAGAAACGATAGGATTCATAAACCTATTCGAGAACCTTACGAAGGCCCGGGTGAAAGACTGCTACGTAGGCAAAGACGAGGTCATATTCATAGTGCACGAGGGAGAGGCGGGAAAGGCTATAGGAAGAGACGGAATGAACATAAAAAAAGCAACAAACCTGCTCAAGAAAAAAATAAAAGTGGTGGAGTTCAGCGACGAACCATCAAAATTCGTCGAGAACCTGATAGCGCCACAAAAAGGCAACGTATACATGAAAGACGAAAAAACCGTAATAATCGAAGGGAAGGGAGCCAGATTCAAGGAAGCCGTGCTGGGAAGAGAAAGGCAAAATTTAAAAGAGCTCCAAGACATAGTATCAAACTACTTTGACGTAAGAATAGAGGTACAATAAGATGGGAAAGAAAGGAAAAGGACTCGGATGCGGAAAGAAACTCAAGATGAGAAGAAAAAGACACAGGTGGCAAGACGAAGCCTACAAGAGAAGAATACTAAAACTCAAGGTAAAATCAGACCCGCTGAAAGGAGTCCCGCAAGCAAAAGCAATAGTCCTAGAAAAATCACAAGTAGAAGCAAAACAGCCAAACTCAGCAATGAGAAAAGTAGTAAAGGTACAACTAATAAAGAATGGGAGAAAGGTAACGGCTTTCGCACCAGGTAATAATGCAATAAAGCTGATAAACGAACACGATGAAGTTCTCATAGAAGCCATCGGAGGAAAAAAAGGAAGAGCAAAAGGAGACCTTCCAGGAATAAGATGGCAGGTAATAAAAGTTAACGATCAATCACTGGAAGCTCTGCTATCAGGCAAGATAGAGAAGGGAAGGAGATGAAGCTGTTCAACAAGTGGGAAATCGAAGGCATCAAAGTACAAGATGCCGGGCTGCAGGCGTACATAAACCTCGAACCGATAATAATACCAAGAACAGCAGGCAGAAGCGTAAGATCACAGTTCGGAAAAACAAAAGTCTCCATAGTAGAAAGACTGATGAACAAGATCATGACGCCAGGGCACAGGGGAAAGAAACACAAGATAACATCAGGGCACTGCGGCGGCAAAGCAGCAAGAGCATACAGGATAGTGGAAAAAGCATTCACGATAGTAGAACAACAAACAAAGAAAAACCCCATCGAGGTGCTGGTGAAAGCAATAGAAAACGCGGCACCAAGAGAAGAAATCAACACCCTAGAATACGGCGGTGCAGTGTACCCCCAACCAGTCGAGATGGCCCCCCAAAGAAGAGTAGACTTCGCTTTAAGACTCATGACACAGGGAGCCTATCAAAAATCATTCAACGCAAAGAAAAAAATACAAGAAACGCTTGCAGAAGAGATAATAAGGGCATACAACTGCGACAACAAATCCGTAGCCATAGCAAAGAAGCTGGAAATAGAAAGACAGACTGACGCAAGCAGATAAGGCTAACAACTATCATTTATACCTTAAAACTATTTAAATAGTTCCAGTTCTCTCACGACTTGTACATAATCTTTTATTTCAGACATGATAATTCCAGATGTTTCTTCGATATTCCCTTGGGGTATATATTGCCCTATTACTCTTTGTAAATTTGCTTCTTTTATATTTGAAATGTCTATAAATCTTTTTATATTCAATTGATTCATTAACTCCTTTTCCTTTGTAAGAAGGGCTTTTTTTATTCCATCTGGTAGGTTATTCAATAAAAGACTAATTGTGATCTTATCCAAAACTTGATTAGCTTTAATTTTATCTCTTATTAATTGGCCTATTTTACCTTTATCTGAATGGCTCAAAAGCAAACTTTTAAACTCCTCAGAAAATGAATCTTTAAGCTCTGATGATTCTTTAAGTCTTTTATATAAAATACCTATCTCACCCTCTTCTATATCAATTAAACAAAGGTTACAAAGGAATTTACTCCCTTCTTTCCATTTATCATATTTTTTAAAATTGTTATTCTTTATTAAATCTTGTAGATAACTCCATTTATTAATCAACTCATTGTAAATCACCCTCTTAAGTTTCTCAGAATTTCTTAATCTTGGAGGGAGATCTTCTTTAAGTATAATAAACATGAATTCACTACGATAAACTTTTTTAAAGCCTATATTGTATAAAACCTCTGGGATGATAGATACTGGCTCTGTTCTACCCATCAGGTTTAGAACCCCCTTAAGTTTCATTTTATGCCCACCAAAACTGGAAACTACAAACATACCCTTTCTTTTTACTGATTTTATTATTTTGTTGATTTCAATTGTTTGTATAGCCCCATTTTTTAATAGATTGACTAAAATTCTTTGCCTCTTCTCAAGAAGGCCTTCTTTTTGATTTTGGAAATCTTTTATTTCCTGGGCAATCTGCTTTGTTTCTTCTAAATCATTCTTAGTTTCTATTGCAGTCTCAAGAATTTGCCTTTGAGTTGAATCTCCTATTAACCAGTATACAAAAGTTAGTATTTGTATTATAGCTGATAGGATAAAAACATAATTGTTCCACCCAGCTAAGTTAAGGAAGTAGAGAATGGTAGCTATGACCAAAGCTGCAATTGACGGAATAAGTATTTTGATTACTCTATCCATAATAATGGAGACTACAACTTATTTATAAAGCGTTCGAAACTGGGGGTAGAGGCATAAAATGGGCCTGCCCGGATTCGAACCGGGGACCTCCACCGTGTAAGGGTGATGTCATAACCGCTAGACCACAAGCCCTTAAATTAGAAGGACAAAGGTATATTTAAAAAACTTTTGGAATGGAACTAAAAATCAAAAAGTTTATATAACAAAAAAACAGGAATGTTACCATGAAGAAGGAAGAAGAAAACAAGGAAATAATGACAGAAGAAGAGATATCCCAAATCTCACCAGAAATACAGAAAAAACTTGATGAAATAAAGAAAACGCTGGAAAAATTCAAGGAAGAAGTCCTGAAAAAGTACAGCAAGGAAATAGTAGGCATAGAACTACTGCCACCAGAAAAAGAAAAGAAAAAATCACAGGAAATAAACATACTAATCCTAATAGACGATGCTGAAGTACAAAAGGTAAACAAGGAAGCCCTCAAGACCAAGATGGAAAATTCCTTGAACGAGATGGCAAAAGGCATAGACAAAAACATAAGACCACAGCCACTGTTCACTTCAGACCTAAAAGAGATGTGCTACGACGGAAAATATGACGTTCTGGAACTCATAGTCACAGGAGCACTGGTATACGACAAAGGAATGCTTTCAGCACTGAAAGCGGCAGAAGTTCACAAAGACATGGCAATCAAGAAATTCGAAAAATACGTCATAAGCTATGTGGCAGCAGGATCGTTATTCAGGGGTGATTCCAAACCTAATGATATAGACGTCTACATAATAATAGACGACACAGACGTAAAAAAGATGTCAAGAGCAGAGCTAAAAGACAAACTAAGAGCAATAATATCAGACATGGGATACACAGCAGGAAAAATAGTAGGAGTGGAAGCACAATTTCATGTTCAAACGTACATACTGACAGACTTCTGGGACTCAATAAAAGATGCAAACCCAGTAATATTCACATTCTTACGTGATGGTGTACCTTTGTTTGACAGAGGAGTGTTCATGCCATGGAAACTGCTACTAGAGATGGGGAGGATAAGGCCCAGTCCTGAGGCAATAGACATGAATATGGACATAGGAGAAAAACTCATAGATAGAGTAAAACAAAAACTCCTAAGCGTAGTAGGAGAGGACCTATTCTATGCAGCTTTAAACCCCGCACAAGCAGCACTCATGCTTTATGGCATCCCACCACCAACACCAAAAGAAACAGTAAAACTCATGGAAGAAATATTCGTAAAGAAAGAAAAAATGCTCGAAAAGAAATACGTCAACACTTTGGAAAAGATAAGGGTGATGTTCAAAGATGTGGAACACGGAAAGATAAAAGACGTAAAAGGAAAAGAAATAGACATGCTACTCAACGAAGTTGACGAATACCTAAAAAGAATAAAGAAACTATTCGTTGAAATAGAAAAAAGAAGCGAAGTAAAAAACGTAGAAGAAATATACGACACATGCATGATGGTAACAAGGGATGCGCTAAGACTTGAAACACAAGAAAAACTAACAGACGTGGAAAAGGCATTCAAAGAAAAACTGGTAGACGAGGGCAAACTGCCAGAAAAGATGCTAAGCATACTCAAAGACGTGACAAAAGCAAAAAAAGACTTCCAAGCAAAGAAAATAACAAAACAGGAAATAGAAAAAATAAACAAAGAAGCAAGACTCTACATCAAAGTCCTAATAGAATTCATACAGAGAAACAGGGGCATGGAACTCGAAAGAGCAAAGATAAGATTTAAATATGAAGACAAATTTGGAGAAGTACTACTACTCGACAAAGTAGCATTCATAACCCCAAACCTCGAAAACAGGGAAGAAATACAAAAGGCCGAAGTAACAGAAGAAGGCGGCCTCAAAGAAATAAAAAACAGCTCACAGGAAGAGATGGAAAAAGAGCTGGCAAAAGGCCAGATCCCATCAAGAGTGTTCATAAAAGAAAAAATATTTGAAGACCTGAGAAATCTGTTTGGGAAAAAAGTCGAGATACTTATAAACTACTAAGGAGGGGGTTTACAAAATGAGCGAAGATGAACATAAAGAGCACACTGAGCACAAACCAGAACACAAGATTGAGCTCCCCAAAAGAAGAAGGAGAAACAACTTCTGGATGATAGCTGCAGGAGTTCTATTTGCGCTGCTAATAATCTCCATGTTCACCAGGGGATTCACAAGCCTGACTGGAGGCGGCGTAGGCGCACCGATAGGTGGGCAGCAAGCAGGAGAAAGGGCAATAAAATACGTCAACGATGTAATATTACAAGGACAAACGACCGCAACTATTGGTGATGTAAAAGACGTAGGCGACCTATACAACGTCAAACTGACTATAGGAGCACAACAATTCGACTCCTACATAACTAAAGACGCGAGGCTGTTCTTCCCGCAAGGAATAGACCTCAACGAGGAAGTGCCAACGCAAGAAGAAGTGCAAGCACAGACATGCGAAGATATGCCAAAACTTGACAAACCAACAGTAGAAGTCTACTACATGGCATACTGCCCATACGGAGTACAGGCAATGATAGGCATGTACCCAGTAGCAAAACTAATGGGTGACAAGGTAGACATAGTGCCACACTTCGTCATCTACGACAACTACCAAGGCGGAGGCGTTGACTACTGCATAAATGACGGAACATTGTGCAGCATGCACGGCATAAACGAACTCAACGAAGACATAAGACAGGCATGCATCTACAAATACCAGAAAGACAAGTTCTGGGATTACGTAAACTGTGCCATGACAGACTGCAGCTTGAGCAACATAAAAACATGCTGGGAAACATGCGCAGACAAAACAGGAGTGGATAAGACAAAAGTCAACGAATGCTTCACAAACGAGGGAGCAGCGCTGATGGAAGCAGAGAAAAAACTGAATGAAGAGAACAGTGTGGAAGGAAGCCCAACAATCTTCGTAAACGGAGAACCTTATGAAGGCGGAAGAGCACCAGACCAATTCAAAGAAGGAATCTGCTGCGGTTTCAAGACAGAACCAAGCGAGTGCAGTCAAACGCTAAGCACAACTGGTGCAGCAACAGCAGGAAGCTGCTAAACCTTTTTCTTTTTTTATTTTTTCCTGTAAACAATTACAATATCCTCATCAGTTCCTCTGGCTTTACGTGCCTCATCAAAAACTCTTTTTTCTATAGGATAAAAAGGGGAAGGATTATTAAAACCCTGGTTATGGACATAAAAATTCTTATCATCACACCCAACAACAGGAACAAAATGCCCTAAATAACCTTTATCTTTATTACCTGTCACAACATTCCAATCCAACAAAACTATAGGAATACTATCCTCTGAAATAAAAGATATTAATTCTTCACATGATAATACTCTTTCATCAACATTGATACCTAACTTTTTAGCCTTTTCCAACAACTTCTTTGAAGAAGCTAAATCCATGTTGCTGTACTTCCTATAAAAATCCAATTCTTTATGCCTCTCATCAAACAAAACATTCTCTGAGAAAAATTCTGTTTTAAAACCCAATTCTGCAGAAGCTATCGCAATTTGTATAGTAGAAACAAATTTAACTTCTTTTATATCTGTTTTTTCTTCTATAACATTTATATCAAAATCTTGACCTAAATACGAGAGGGCCATTTTTAAAGCTGTAGGCCCGCAATTTAAATCGGTAGTCTGCTTATAAAAAGGAACATTTAGTTTCATTTTAACTTTTATCCTTCTCAAGATCATACTTGTGAATCATCAAATTACCCTTACTAATAACGATCTTAACATCATCATCGGGAGTGAAACCAGTGATCTTAGTGATAAGCTCAGGCAACCTGATAATACCACCCCTAATACTCAGATTAGAAATCATCTCCTGACTGCCGATTTTCTTAACCACGTTGTTAAAATCGCCGTTACGCTTAACCTCAACAAAATCCTTAGCCTTTTCATACAGGAATTTAGCAAGGGGAACTGCAACGTTAGTATCGAGAGCAGCGTTAATACCTTCCAAACCAGGAGAGAGATTAACCTCGATAACATGCATCTTGCCATTATACTCCAACATGTCAACAGCACAGATGTCACACTTAAGAGCACGAGCAGCCCTCACAGCAACCTGCTCAGCATCAAAATTCAGGTTGCAAGACTCACCAACGCCACCCTGATGGATGTTAGCACGAAACTCAGCAGGAGAAGGATTCCTACGACGCATACAAGCAACAACCTTATCACCACAAACAATAGCCCTTATGTCAGAAGCATCAGTCTCCAAGAACTCCTGGATTATGTAAGGCTGATTAAAAGCATCCAAAGCATCAATCATCGAACGAGCAGACTGAACAGAATCAGCAACCATCACACCCCTACCCTGAGTACCCTTCGGAATCTTGATAATTATGGGGTAACGGATGTTGTTGAAAAGCTGCTTAGCAGAATTAGTCGTAGCTGAAACGTAGGTAGTAGGCATGGGAAGGTTACAACGCTGCAACTCCAAAAAGGTAAGCAACTTATCATGACCCGAAGTAAAAGAGTTTGAATGAAGCGGCATGTAACACTTGCCATACAAAGCGGACGTAATAGAAGACTGAAGCAAAGCATACTTGTAAGAGCCCCTAACATAAACACAATCGTAATGAGGAAGCCTCTTGCCTTCGTTAAGAACAGCCAACCCTTCTGAACCCATCTCAACATCAACCTTCCTGATGTCGATGTTGTCAGCAACATCAAAAAGCTTGCTCGCCTCACTAATTATGTTCCTGCTCGTAGGGCCACCAAGACTAATAACAGCCAACTTCATTTTGAAGGATCAACCAAAAACCCCCTCTTCAAAACATCCTGACCAATAAGTAACTGATACCTCATCTTTGAACGATCAGCAATATTGAACAAGGTTCTAATTTTCTTACCGCGAATCTCAAACTCAGCCTCCACCGTAGGCCTAAGCTCTACATTGTTAACAGATTTGGTTTTGACCTTACCAACAAAAGGGCCCAGACCTAGCTCAGAGTAAAGCTCCTTGCATATAGAACTCCTGTCAGCACCAGTATCTATCCTTGCAACGACCTCTTTACCTTTAATCATAACTTTTTCAGTAAGACCAACCACAATCTTGTCCATCACCCTACAAATTTTTTTGCGTTTTATAAACATTTCGTAAACACAAATTATATAAATTAAAAAACAAAAAGTAGTTTTATGAGCATAGCTCAGACCCTGAGGGACATAAAGAGGCTGAACCAGATAGTGGACGTTCTATTCAAAGTAGAATTGGGTTACCTGATAGACAGGCTAAAATTAAGATCACACCTGAGCTTTGGGAAGAGATTCAAAAAACAAAAAACCAAAGACAAAAACCTTCCAGCAAGAATCAGGATGGCAATGGATGAATTAGGGGGTACATTCGTAAAGCTGGGACAACTGCTAAGCTTAAGGCCCGACCTTATACCAGAAGAATACTGCCAGGAATTCAGCAAGCTACAAGACAGCGTAAAAGAATTCGAATACCAAGAAGTAAAAAGGATAGTAGAAGAAGAACTCAAAAAACCAATAAACCAGATATTCAAAAAATTCGAAAAAAAACCAATAGCAGCAGCATCAGTAGGACAAGTACACCTAGCAATACTGAAAACAGGAGAGAGGGTAGCGGTAAAAGTACAAAGACCGAAAATAGAGGAAACCTTCAAAACAGACATAGACATACTATACAAGATAGCAGACCTGATTGAGAACTACATGCCTGAAGTAAGAGAATATAACCCAAGGGATATAGTAGAGGAGTTTGAAAATTACACAAGAAGAGAATTGGATTACATGATAGAAGCAAAAAACATAGACATCTTCTACAGGAACTTCAAAGAAAATGGCAAAATAAGGATACCAAAAGTACACTGGGAACACACCACAAAGAAAGTACTGACCATGGAATACATCCAAGGGAGGAAGTTAGGCGAAGATTCTGTCCCCAGAGAAAAAAGGAGGAAAGTAGTAAGGGTCATGACAGAGTGCTTTATAAAACAAGTACTGGATTACGGCTTCTTCCATGCAGATCCCCATCCTGGAAACATATTCCTGATGAAAGGGGACAAGGTTGCGCTACTAGACTTCGGAATCGTTGGCAGGATAGACATAAAACTGAGAAGGAAAATAGAAGACATACTGATAGCCCTGATAAACAAAGACACCAACTCATTGGCAAACAGCATAATAGACGTAGGGATAGTAGAAAAAGACACAAACACAGAACAGCTGGAAAAAGACCTAGGCGAACATCTAGGAGAGTATTACAACATAACGTTACAACAAACAAACATAAGCAGCTTCTTCTACGATGCATTTACTTTAGCAAGAAAATACAGGATGAAATTCCCAGCAAACTTCGTACTGCTCATAAAAGCGATGGCAACAGTCGAGGGATTTGCCAAAAAATTCTACCCCGAGTTCAATTTCGTTAAAGCATGCGAGCCGACAGTAAGAAGGGTTATGAAAAGAAGAACAAGCCCCGCTTACCTGATACACGAAGCAACAAGAACGGCATGGCAATTCAAAGAATTCCTAACAAGACTGCCCTCAAGAGCGATAAGAATAATGGACCTGATAGAGAAAGAAGAAAAGAAAAAGATAGAGCTTGAGGAACTGCAAATCAAAAGATTTAAGAAAGAACAAGATAAAAAAGATAATACGGTAAACCTAGCAATAATCACAGGAGCGCTGGTAATAGCATCATCAATAACGCTGGTTTACAACCTGATGATACCATCACTAACCGGCTTCGGCCTAACAATGGTGATGTTCATAATCTTACTAAAATCCATGATTCAAAAAGGAGGTTGAAAAATGAAAGATGAATTCAGAAAAGCAAAGCTGATAGGCATCGGCTTACTTGTAGTAACAAAAGAAACTGCAAAGAAAGTAGCAAATGAACTCATGAGGAAGGGAAAGATAAACGAAAAACAAGCAGACGCCTTCGTCAGCAAGATAGCAGCGAAAGTAGACAAACACAGGGGGAGAATAGAAAAAGAAGTGAGAACAGAAATAAGCAAATTCATCAAAGAGGTAGAGAAGAAAGGGAAAACAAAAAAGAGGAAATAATTCTGAAATATGCCGCACGCAGTAACCCACGTATTAGTAGCCATAATAATAGCAGACATAATAAGGGATTACATAGTTAAAAACAAAAAACAAATACCCTTATACCTCGTCTTAGTAGCGGGAATAGCAGGGCTGCTGCCAGACCTGGACATAATAGCATACTGGTTCCTAAGGATAGTTTCATCGATTGAGATTTCTGAAGTGCACAGGACGTTCACGCACACATTATTCATACCGGCCATATTCCTCGCAATAGGCTTTGCCACATACAAAATGAAAAGAATAACAAAATACAAGATTAGAATAAGCGACGTGGCATTCTTCACAGCATTAGG
>JBDRNX010000023.1:0-5616 GCA_043810595.1 archaeon | reverse complement strand
TTATCTGGCTCAGGCTTTTTCCTATTTCACGAGGCAGAATAAGGTTTATTCTTACCCAATTATTTTTCAGATCGAACCAACCAATCACTGTCCTATGAACTGTGTGATGTGTCCAAGGCAGTTTATGAAGCGTAAGCTTGGCTTCATGGATTTTAATCTTTTCAAAAAGATTATTGATCAGGTTAAGGTTTACGATACCCACATTCAGCTTCATCACTTTGGTGATCCGTTGATGCATCCTCAGATTGACAAGTTCATTAAATATGCTCATGATAAAGGCATAAAGATTAACTGTTCTGTCAATCCCATCCTTCTAACAAGGGGGATGTCTGCTAGGTTGGTTGATTCCGGTCTTGATCGCATCTACATCTCTCTCGACTCTGTTGATGATGATTCTTATAAGAAGATTCGTGGTACTAGGGCTAATTATGATAGGGCTGTCGCTAATATAAGGTATTTTGCTGATTTGAAGGTTAGGAGGCGTAAGAAGAATCCTCACATCATCATAGGATTGATTTACATGAAGAGCACGAAGGGCAGCGTTGATGATTTCAGGAAGTTTTGGCAGATTCCCGGTATCGATGATGTTTGTATCAAGCCTTTTACAGGTTTTGGTTTGAAGTCTCTGCTTCCTTACGCTGACTCTTCTTCTCTGAAGAGGATTGAGCATAAGTGTGCCTACCCCTGTTTCTTGCCTTGGCGTTCCATGACTGTTTTGTGGGATGGTCGTGTTGTTCCCTGCTGTTACGATTACGATGGTAAGTACATTACTGGTGATTTGAAGAAGGAGTCCTTGAAAGATGTTTGGAATAGCAGCAGGATGGTTTTGCTGAGGAGGCAGAATAACCTTAATGATTTCACTGGCAATGATTTGTGCGGTCCTTGTAACGAGCGTTACGGCTGGCCGAGTTTGGCTCACCCTGTCAGGTTGTCTGGTTATGCTTTCAGGAAGCTTGGTAGGAAGGTCAGGGGTGAGCCTTGATGGAAAAGGTTGATGGTTCTCTGAAGACCGTTGTTCTCGGTGCGGGTATTTTTTTTATAGGTATGCTTTTTTCCAAGTTTTTTAATTATTTTTTCAGGCTGATAACTGCGAGGCTTGGTACCGAGTCTTATGGTATCATCGCTCTTTCTCTTTCTTTTGTCAGCGTTCTTTCTGTGGTGGCTACTTTGGGTTTGAATAACGGTGTTTTGAGGTATATCCCTTTTTTTCATAGCAAGAATGAGGATAGGAAGGTTAAGGGTGTTATTCTTTTTTCTTTGAAGGTTTCTCTTATCGCTGGTTTGTTTCTCGGTTTGTTGCTTTTTGTTTTTTCTGATTTGATTTCTGCTGTTTTGTTCCCTCATTTCAATCAGCAGCTCTTGTCTACTGCTCTTAAGATTGTTTCCTTTGCTCTCCCGCTTACCGCTCTCCTGTTTATCTTTTATGCTTCTTTCGAGGCTTTCAGGGCTTTGAAGTATGAGATCTATGCTAAGAACATTTTTGACGGTGCTTTTAAGGTTGTTCTTACTTTTTTGGCTGTTTATTTTGGCTTCAGCATTTTCGGTGTCATGTTTGTCTATGTCGCTGCAGTTCTCGGTGCTGTGGCTCTTTCTTTTTACTACCTTAACAGGTTTGTTTTTCCGTTGTTTAAGCATGAAAGGCCTGATTACGTCAACAGGGAGTTGTTTTATTATTCCTTGCCCTTGGTTTTGAGCGGCTTGTGCATCATACTTATAGCTTCCATAGACAGCTGGATTATCGGCTTTTTCAGGAACGCTTCTGAGGTGGGTATTTATAACGCTGCCCTTCCCACTGCTCAGCTTCTTTACACTGTTCCTTCCATCATTCTTATTCTGTTCCTTCCTGTTTTGTCCGAGCTTTATGCTAAGAACGACACTCAAGCTTTTGCCTCTGTTTACAAGACTGTCACAAAGTGGATTTTCTTTGTGAACCTCCCTCTTACCATTTTGTTTTTGCTTTTCTCTAAGGATATTTTGGGTGTGCTTTTCGGTCCTGATTATGTTTCTGGTGCCCTTCCCTTCATGTTCCTCTCTATTGGTTTTCTGGCCAACTCCTTGTTTATGACGTCTGAGAGGATGTTGATGGTGGTTAAGCGTACAAGGTTCATTTTGTTTAGTTATCTTGTTGTGCTTGTTGTTAATGCTTTGCTTAACCTTTATCTTGTTCCGAAGTATGGCATTGTCGGTGCTGGAATCGCTTCCGGTTCTTCATATGTTCTTCTCGGTTTGTTTTTTATGTTTGGCAGTTATAGGTTTACTGGCACCCTTCCTTTCACACTTAGTTACCTGAAGGCTGTTTTTGCTATATTGGTTGCTTCTGGCCTCGTATTTTTTGTCAGGTACATTTTTGTTTTGGAAGGGGTTTATTTCAGGATTGCTGTTATGGGCTTGTTTGGCCTTTCGTATCTTGCCCTCCTTTTTATTTTCAAGTCTTTTGATAAGGAGGATGTTATGATAATTAATTCTGTGAAGAATAAGGTTGGGGGTTATTTACGAATTCGCTGAACTTTTTGTTCACCAAGTGTTCTTCGAAATTTTGCATGACGTGCTTCCTCCCATTCTCTGCCAATTTTTTGGCAAGTTTTTTGTCTTCAAGAAGCTTTATTATCGCCTCTGCTATCGCCCTCTCCTTCCTGGGCTCTACCATGATTCCTGTTTTGTTGTGTATGACAGTGTCACTTATTCCTCCTACGTTGCTTGCCACCACTGGGGTTTCGCATGCCATGGCTTCTGCTGCAGAAAATCCCAACCCTTCTTTGAAGCTTGGCATCACGAACACGTCGGCCATGCTGTAGTATTCTGGCATGTTCTTTCTTGGTATCTCTCCTGTGAACACTACGTGGTTGTTCAGTTTTAGTTTGTTGGCTAGTTTCTCCAGTTCTGGCCTGTAGTTTCCTTTTGCTGTTATAACAAGTGTTGCTTGGGGTATTTTCTCTATTATCTCTTTCATGGCTCTTATCGTGCAGTCTACTCCTTTTTCTGGTGAGAGTCTCGATGCTGTTAGTATCACTTTTTTGTTTTCCAGTTTGTATTTTTTTCTCAGGTTTGTTTTTTTCTTTGTGAATTCTTTTGTGTCAACTCCGTATACGGGTATCACGTTAACGTTTTTTGCTCCGTAGTGTTCTGCTTTGTTTTTCACGTAGTTGCTTAGCGCAACGACATCTGTCTGTCTGCATGCTATCCTCAGCAGCAGGTGTAGCATGAGTGTTTTTGCTGTTTTTGACAGTGGGTTTTGTATCGTTTCCTTGTTGTATTCTATGAAGTCCTGGCACATTATGAATATGACCCTGTTTTTTTTGAACATCTTGGTGTATACTCCTGCGTTGCTTGATATGGGGCAGTGTGTTATTATGAGGTTTATGTTTTCTTTTTTCACGATCTGTCTTGCTCTCTTGAACAGGTTGAGGCTTGATTTTGCGTAGTAAATCCTCATCTTTTCTTTGTGTTTGCTTATCTGTCTCAGCTCAAACCCGAATTCGAACTCGTATTTCTTGTTCCTTAGTATGATCAGTTTGTCAGAAAAAGATGCGCACAGCTCTAGTATCTTGTGGTTTGTGCTTCCGTTTGTTATGAACAGGGTGTTTCTCATCTTCCCTTGTGGAATACCCTCACTGCCTTTTTTACGTTTTTGAGCATGTAGTACTCTATGGGTATTGAGAATTTCCTTTTGTTCCACCTGTATTGTATAATTTTGTGCAGGATTCTTACTGCTGGTTTGGAAATCGTTCCTACGGCGCCGTAGCTTGGCAGTTTTTTATACACGTTTTCTGTTAGCAGTGGCATGTACAGGATGTTGAGTTGGTCTATGAACTTTGTGTATTGTTGTGGTATCCATGGCGTGTTTGAGGTGTCGTGCTCAAAGTCTATCCAGCCTTCCAGTTTTTCAGGCTCTTTGAATCCTATTTTTTTGCTGACCTCATACAGAGGTGATCCGGGGTAAGGTGTGTATATTAATAAGTAATAGACGTGTTCTTTTTCTATTTTCAGGATTTTGTCTATCAGCTCAACTAGTGCTTTCATCTCCCTTTTGACTTTTCTTGGGTATTCAGGCAGTTTTTCCGGTTCTGGTGGCAGTCCTATGAAGAACGAGAAGTAGATCTTGAATCCGTATTTTTTGCATCTCTTTGTGAGTTCTATCGTGTCTTCTACCGTGGCGTCTTTTTTTATGGTGTCCAGGTCTTCCTGCAGTCCTGATTCCGCTCCTATGAGGAAGCTGTCGAATCCGCTTTGCTTTAGTAGTTTCCAAGTTTCATCATCATATCTCAATAATGTTTCTGTTCTTCCGTTGACGCTTCCTACCTTTACTTTTATCCCTTCTTTTATCATCATTTTGCATATCTCTTTTACTCTTTGTTCGTTGACGAAGAAGTTCGTGTCCGTTAGCACTATTCCGTTCGCATTATACTCCTTTACTATTTTTTTCAGGTCTTCTATCACTCTTTCTGGTTTGAGTGCTGACCATCTTCTCTTGTACACTATCGGGTCTGCGCAGAATCCGCATCTGTGTGGGCATCCCTGTGTTGTGAAGTAATCCACCGTCCTTGTTGCTATTTCCACTACGTTTCTCGTTACTCTTTCTTTTTCCAGAAGGTGGTACGGCAGGGGTGGGAAGTTGTTGAGGTCTTCCACCGTTCTTTCAGGGTTGTGGATTATTTCTCCTTTTACTTTGTAGCTTATTCCTGCTATGTCTTTGAGCGGTTTGTTTTTGCTTAGCGCTTCCAGCACTTCGTAGAACGCTCTCTGGCCCTGTCCCCTTATTGCTATGTCTATGTGCTCGTTTTTTAGTGTTTGTTCCGGCATTATTGACGGGTGCCATCCCCCTACTACGACTTTTATGTTCATCTCTTTGGCCATCTTTGCTGCTTCTAGAGCACCTTTTATCTGGTTGCCTGTCATCATCGTTATGCCTATGCATAGTGCGTCTTTGCAGTGTTCCATCAATTTTTGCATGTGGTCCTTCTCGGAGTGGTTCACTATTTTGACATCATAACCATTCTTGTCTGGTAGTGCTGCAACGCTCAGAAGTGCTAGTGATATGTCTATCTTTCCCTCCCCTATCTTCGGGTCTGGATTGTATAGAACTACTCTTTTCATTTTTCCTTCTGTTAATGGTTTGTTATTTAAGTTTTGTGGTATCTGTTTTTTGCACCATATATAACTTTAAATACTGTAATCGTTAGGCTATTAGGGACTAGGATGAGCTTCAAGTTTGCTGATTTTTTGTCTTGCATTTTAATAGTTGTTTTTGCTTTTTTTATGTTCCATTCTATTTTCAATGAGGGTTTTCTTGTTTCGCTTGACAACCCTATTCATCTTGCTGAGTCTTATTCTTTTGTTGAGAGTTTGAAGGAGAATAAGTGGGTGTCTGGTTGGTCTATGGATGCTTACGTTGGCTATCCCTTGCAGCTTTTTCCCCGTTACCAAATAGGTTTGTGGTTGGTTGCTATACTTAACTTGGTTTTTTCTGTTGAGTTCGCTTACAAGATTGTTCTCTTCCTTTCCTATCTCTTTCCTGCTCTTGCGATATTTTTTGTTTGTAAGAAACTCTTCAGTAGCACTTTTTCTGCTCTGCTTCCTTCCCTTTTATTCCTCCTTATCAGGCGTGATGTTGTTGTT
>JBDRNX010000022.1:0-47035 GCA_043810595.1 archaeon | reverse complement strand
ACAACTCCTTCAATGTAAGCTTTGAATTTTTTCATCTCTTCTTTTTTCAAAACGCCTATGTTGAGCCATTGTTTCTGTCCCGTGACTTCATAAATTTTTTTTGTGATCCCTACCAGCTCTTCAATTGTATAGCTCTCATATCCTCCTGATAAAAACTCGATTTTCCATCCTTGTCTCTTGCATATTTCTGCTTCTCTGATTATGCCTTCTATCCTCCTCCTTGCCAGCTTAGGGTTTTTTATTCTCGGTTTTTGTATGCTCATGTAGCAGAATTTGCAGTCTCCCTTGCTGCAGTACCATGATAGGAATATTGCCCTTTCAAACCAAGTCTCTGGCTTAAAGTTCTCCATGAAAACTTTGTTTGCTTTTTCTACCAAGTCCATAATCTTTTCCTACCAACAAAATTTATAAACTTTCCTTGTTATGTTTATTCTATGCGTGTTTTGTTGGAAAAGGAGGCTGAGGATTTTCTTGCTAGGAACAGGCTTAACGTTACCCCTCGTGCTGTCGCAAAGAATGAAAGGGAGATTATTTCCAAAGCTAAAAAGATTGGTTTCCCGGTGGTCTTGAAGGTTCTCTCTTCTAAGATAATTCACAAGACTGAGAAGGGTGCTGTCAGGGTTGATATTCGAAGCGAGAAGGAGTTGAAGCAGGCTTACAGGGCTATGAAGCACATAAGGGGGGAAGGTTACTTAATACAGAAGTTTATTCAGGGTGAGTGGTTTTTGGTTGGTTTGAAGAAGGATCCTAGTTTTGGTCACGTTCTTGCCTTTGGCACAGGCGGTATTTACACAGAAGTTCTTAAGGATGTTTCTTTTCGTGTTTGTCCTGTTTCTCTGAAGGATGTTAATTCCATGTTAGAAGAAACAAAGGCTTTTAAGGTTCTTTCTGGTGCTCGTGGTCGCAAGTATAATTTGAATGCTGTTAAGGGTTTGTTGTTGAAGGTCTCAAGGCTTCCGAAGAAATATCCAGAAATCTTGGAGCTTGATGTCAATCCCTTGGTTGTTAATAGGAAGCAGGCTGTTATCGTTGATGCAAGGGTTGTTCTTGAATAGCTTTTCCCAGCTGTTCTATGAATTTAGGGAAGTCTTCTTTTGCTACGTTGCCTCCGCATGCGAATTCGTGTCCCCCACCGTAACCCCTGACGCCCACTAGGGCTTTTTTCAGTGCCTCGTCAATTCTTTTTTTCTTTGCCCTCAGTCCCATCCTTATTTCTCCTTCTTTTTCCCTTCCCACGATTATTATTTTTTCTGGGTGCTTGTATGAGAGCTCGTTGCACAGTAGGGCTGTCAGGCTTAGTTTTTTGCTTGGGTACGTAAACACCAAAAAGTCGTCTTTTCCTTTTTGTTCTTCGGCTTCGGCCAGCAGCTCATCATACTCTTTTCCTACTTTTTGTGCTCTTTTTATCACGTATTTTGCTCTTGCTGTCTCTCCATTCAGCAGTTCGTATGGGTCTTCTATTCTTGTCATTATGTATATGCATTTTTTTACTTCTGAAGTTTTCCCTTTCAGCACGAAGTTGTATGTTCTTATGAGTTTTTTTATGGGTGTCTCGTATGCTATTCTCCCTATGTCTTTTTCTTTGCCTATCAGGTCGGGGTATTTTTTTCTGAATTCTTCAGTGAATGCAGGCAGGGCATAATCCCCTACAGTCCCTATGAATGCTATCCACATGTTTCCGCCTACAATTTCATAAGCTATTGATGATGTAGGTAAGTATATGTCTGGTTCTTTAAGTCGGGGGTTTATGTATTGTTTTATTCCCTCCCTTTCGACTGGTGTGTGGTGGTCTATCCATAATATCGGTGCTTGCACTTTGTCTATGAACTCTTGGCTTATCATCGGCTTGTCAAGGACTATTATGAGGTCGGGGTTGTATTCTTCTACTTTCCTGAGGTATTCGACATCGAGTGTGGGTGTGCTTTTTATTAGCACGCCTTTTCCTTTCTGGTATTTTTGGTACAGTAGTATGAATGAGCACAGGCCGTCTATGTCGTCGTCAAAGAAGTACAGTGGATTATCAGACTTTTCAATAGTTTCTCTTATTTCCCTGATTTGGTTTTCGGATAGCATTATTTTCTGAATGTCTCTTCTAGCTCTGCTGCCTTGTAGGCCTCGTCTACCTTTTCGTCTGACCATCCGACCTTTTTAAGTTTTTCCTTTATCTTTTCTATGGTTTCTCCTCGTTTGAGGTTGTTTTCTATGTAGTGTTTTAGAAGTATCTCGTTCACGCTTCTTTTCTTTGAGTCCCATTTGGGGATTGTTTCTCTCTTTCCCCCCACTTGTGCTGGTTGTTGTTCCTGTTTCGGTTTTACTGCTAGCTGCACGTTCTTTGTGTCTCCTGTGTGTTTTGGTCTCCATCCCCCGAACAACGTTCTTTTTTTGTACCATCTGTATATGAGTAGCGTGAGTGCTACGAATACTGCGAAGCTTCCTCCTATTATGAGTATCAGCTTTAAGTTTGATTTTTTTACTTCCTTGGTGCATTTGTTGTTCTTGCATTCATAACCCAGAGGGCATGGGACGTCTTGTGGGCATGTTGAGCATGTCTCTCCTGCATTTACCTGTCCGTTTCCGCAAACATTTGGGGGTTCTGCTGGTGTTTCTGGTATTTGTGGTTGTTGGGGGGGTGTTCCTCCCATTCCTTGTACGTTGACTGTCCAGTTTTGGCTTTCTGAGAATTCTCCGTCGCTTACCGTTACAAGTATGTCGTATGTTCCTTCTGATAGTGCCAAGAATGTGTAATTCTCTTTATTTCTCGATATTGTTTGTTCTTCACTGTCTATGTACCATCTTATTGTTAAATCGTCTAGATCTTCATCTTCTGGTTCTATGGTGAATTTTTGTGAGTTCCCCACCGTGAGTATGGGGTTTATTAGTGGTGATCTACTCCCTATGGTTGGTGGGTGGTTTATTTTTACCCCTTCTTTTACCATGAGGGTTACTTCGTTGCTATCTAGGCTTCCTCCTTGCCCATCGTATGCCGTGAATATCACTCTTTCTATTCCTTTCCAGTCCGTTTCAGGCGTCATTATTGCCTCTGCTGTTGAGTTGTCTATCGTGATGTTTATGTGGTGTGTTCCTCCTGATGAGAATCTTACGCTGTACGTTAGCGTATCTCCCTCATAGTCTGCGAAGAAGTCATCCAGGTCTATTCTTCTCTCTTGGTTTTGTGTCCATGTTTCGTTGCCTATGTATTCTGTTTTGTTGTACGGTGGCCAGTTTACGTGTGTTACCTCTAGGGTTGCTGTTGTGCTGTTCTGTCCCCCTTTGCCGTCGTTTGCCGTGAATATTATGGTTGTGGTTCCGTGCCAGTGTTGTGGTGTCAGGGTTACCGATGCTCCTGTTATGGATACTGCTATGTTTGCTGGTGTGCTTGATGTGTATGTTAACGGGTCACCATCTGGATCTGAGAAGTAGTCGTTCAGGTTTAGGGTTTTTGATTCTGTTTCTGGCCAAGTTTGTGTTGGTATGGCTGAGTATAGTGGGGCGTTGTTTGTTGGCACGTTTACCGTGAATGTGTTGTTCGATGAAGCAAATACGCTGTTTGTTCCGTTGGATGCTTCGCAGTTCCATTCGTAGTTTCCGTTTGCTACGCCTGTCTCTGTGAATGTGTATTCAGTCCCTTCTGTTACTGCAGTTGAGTTGGTTTGTACTTGTTGGAATACTCCTGCTATGTTGGTGTAGAGTGCTAAGGTCTTTAGCTCTTCCCCTGCTGCGTTTGCCGTGCACCCGAAATTTAAGGTACTCGTTGTTTGTGTTCCTGTTGGCCCTCCAAGGGTTACTGTCATTGCTTTTACGCTTATAGCTGTTAATAGAATTAATAATATAAGCATTAACCCCTTTTTCATGTTATTTTCTGTTTATTCTGTGCTTTAAATATTTTTTGAAAAAAGATAGTTTTATAAAATATTATTTCCCATTATAGTTTTTATGTGGAAATGGTTCTTGTTGGCTGCATTTTTTGTAATTGCTGTGCTTGTTTTTATTAGGCTGAGCAGCATAAGGTACAGGAACCGGCCTGTTATTGGTTTGTTTACAAGGGTTGTTATCTCCCTTTTCTTTCCTGTTATAGGTTTTTTTGTTATCTTGCTTAGCTCTGTTGCTATTGTTTTGGTTGTTGGTCTGATTGTTTTGTTTTTGATATTGCTTCTTGTCTTGTTTTTGTTTGCTAAGCCTAAGATTTATTATTCTAGAAGGAGAAGGTTGCTTTAGTTTTTTCCACGTTTTCCGTGTGCTGCTAGGCTGGGTCTCATTTTTTCGGCTCCCTTGCCCTTATGTCTCAAACCGCGAGATTTTCTTGCTGCTGATGTTATTCCCCTGAATGCTCTTCCCCTGGCGTTTTTCAGCCATTGCATTCCCTCGTATCTGCTAACTTGTTCCCTGTCTGCTAGTATGATTTCGAACCAGTAGTGTATTCCGTCTTTTGCTATTTCATAACTTCCCAGGACTTCGCAGTTTTTGTATTTTTTTGATGCTCTTTCTTCTGCTATCCACCTGTAGCTTTTTCCTACTATTTTTTTTCTTCTGGATGTTTTTGGCCTTCTTCCGCCTTTGAATTGTTCTCTCAGTCTTCCGCCTCTTTTTAGCTTAACCCTCACTATGAGGTATCCCTGTTTTGCTTTGTAGCCTAGAGCTCTTGCCTTGTCTATTCTCGTGGGTTTTTCTATTCTCAGGACTGCTGGTTCCTTTCTCCAGGCTATTATTCTTTCTCTCCATATCTTTTTTAGTTCTTCGCCCGGATTTCTGTATTCCTGCTCTAGGTACTTTCCTATGGTCATATCCCTTTTTGTTCTGAAACTCCCTTTTTAAAAGTTTTGGTTTAATATTTTAGTAGCCGTAGAAGTTTACTTTTGTTTTTGACATTATCCTGTAGAATTTGTAATACTTTACTTTTTCCCTTGATTCTATGAATATTTTTTCAAGCCCGTTCCATATGGTGAACCATCCTGCCGGTTCGAAGAGCGTGAACAATAAGATGAATATGAATCCCCTGTAGGTTTGTGTGTACAGTAGTGTTGCCATCAGTATGAGTATTGCTCCTGTGAACGCCCACGCGATTCCTTTTTTTCTTATTCTTTTCTTTTCTTCTTGCTTTTGTTTGTAGTGGCTCTGGAAGTGGTTTCTCAGCCTTTTCTTTATTTTTGATTCAGAATCCAGGTTTCTTTTGTTTTGTGGTATGAGCACTCTCAGCTCTACCTCGGTTTTCTTGTCTTCGGCTGCTCTTTTGCATTCTGCCAGGAAGTCGTCTGATAGTGATTTCTGTTCGTAAGGCCTGGGGTCGAAGTCTGAGAATATGTCGTCGTAAGAGTCCAGTATCAGGCTTATGTTGCCTTCCCTTATTATGAGTTCGTCTGGTTTTCTTTCCTCTTTTTTTAGGTCTAGTTTTTCACCCTTTTTTTCCATCGATTATTTTTTATGATTTCTTCTTTTAAATATCTTTTTGTTTTCAACACAAATATTTTTAAATAACCTTTTCATCATATATTTGTTAAAAGAGGTGGTATCATGAACGAGTTGGTGTTTGCTGGCTTGCTTGGTGGTTTTGGTGGTGCTGTTCGCGCTACCGTTGGTTTGTTTAAGTCTTTGAAGTTGAGGAAGAAGGTCCGTTGGGATTATTGGTTCCTTACCTGTGCCCTTGCTGTAATAATCGGTGTTTTTATCGGTGTGCTTCTTAACTATGATTACAGGGTTACTATGTTGGCTGGTTATGCTGGCACCGACTTGTTGGAGGGCCTTTATAAGAATTTCAATAAAGGTAAGGGCTTTGTTGTAGTCAAGTGACGATAATTTTTTATATAATTTATCTATTGTCAAAATGAATGCAAACGCTCGAAGCTGCGCATTACATCGCTAGGGAACTTGTTAAGGAAAAAGCTAAGATTGTTATTCTTAGCGGTTCTGCAGCAAGGGACAAAGAGAATCCTAAAGATTTGGATATTGCCGCTGTTTTTCAGGCTGAGAACAGGCTTTTGGACAGGCAGTACAGGTCTGATTTGGTTAAGAGGTTAGAGTCTGAGGTCGGTCAGAAACTGGATCTTTTTGATTTCAATGAGAGGAATATTGAAAGACTGATTGAGTTTTACAATAAAAACCCGATAGCTCTGTGCTCTAATCTCAATTGGGATTGTATTGACAACGTCAAGGATCAGTGGAAGGGTTGGCCTCTTGCTTGGATTATGGGGGATAAGGCGCGTGAGGCCTTAGATCCTTATGGTTGTTTCCAGGATGAGTTTATCGTTCTTGAGGGTGAAAGTTATTTGGCAGAGCTTAGGGGTAAGGTCAAGGTTGTAAAAAAATAGATAAAAACTTATAAACCCTTTCAAGGTTTTCTGCCTTATGATAATTACTCTTTGTTGCAGAGCCAAGTTCTTTGATAGGCTGCATTTCATAGAGGACGGTATAAAATCTGTTGGCCATGAGGTTCTTCTTCCAAGCATGGTTGATTACCATCATCTTGAGGAAACTGCTTTGTTTAAAATTCAGCACAACCTGATTCGTGACCATTTCAAGAAGATAGACAATTCCCATGCAATTTATGTTGCTAACTTTGATGCAAAGGGTCTTGAGGGTTATGTTGGTGGAAGTTCTCTGATTGAGATGGGTCACGCATTTTATAGGGAGATTCCTATTTTTCTTATGAAAAGGGTTGATAATATGCTGAGTTATAGGGAAGAAGTTTTGCCATGCAGCCTGTCATTGTGGGCTACGATTGGGATTCCCTTGATAGGTACCTTAAAGAGTTCTATAAGATCAAGTGATTTGTTCCTTCCCCTTTATTCCCATAAGAGATATTACAAATACCAGCAGGTACATCGCAAATCCGTACACGCATGTTGGTACCCCTCCTATAGCTGAGCATCCTCCAAGTGCGCACACGTCCTTGATAAGTTCTGTATAACTCAAGTAACCGGAAAACAACATTCCAGCTATGGATATTACCATTATTGTTTTTAGTGCTGTTTTTGTTTTCATATTATCTCTTCCTTGATGCTTCGTAAATGAACATCCCTAAGAAGCCAGCACCTAGTCCTAAGAAAACTCCCATCACTATCCACACCTGCATGAATGCGAATCCTACACCAAGGCCGACAAATATTCCAGCTGGTATCAACAGTCCGCCTATGCTCTTTGTTTTCTTATCCATCTTACCACCTCCAGCATGTATTTTGAAGGATAGGGTTTATATTTTTTTCCACTCCAGCAATAAATTTAAATAGTTCTTATTTCTATAAACTATATATTAAAAAGGGGGTGTATTGTTATGGTTGATTATACTGCTTCTCTTAAGAAGCCTTTTCTGGATATTAAGAATCTGCTTATAGGGGTTCTTTTGAGTATTTTCCCGATAATCCAGTGGTTTAGTCTGGGTTACGCTTTGGAGTGTACTGGTTTGACCAAGAGGAAGGTTCCTCTGAATAAGTCTCCGAATTGGACTGATTGGGGTAAGTTGTTTGCTAACGGCTTCCTGACTGTAGCTATTTCGATAATCTATTTCCTGCCTGCCTTAGTGATATTCTTGATTGGCTTCGCTTCTGTTTTGGCGGCTATACTCAGGGTGGTTAATTTCACTGATTTCATAACTGGTAACCAGGCAGCTATCTCTCAGGCAATCTCTCAGAACGTGGCTTCTATCATGCCCAACCTCGTGTTCGCAGTACCTTTCCTGGTTATAGCTGTTTTATTTGTGGTTCTTGCTGCCTACGTTGTTCAGTCTGCTATCCTGAATTTCTTGGCCTACAACAGCTTTGGTAAGGCTTTTGCTTTTGGTGAGGTTTTCAGGAGGGCTTTCACGGGCAAGTATTTCGTGGCTTGGATACTTGTGTGTCTTATCAGTTTGGTTGCTATTTTGATTTTCAACTGGATTCCTTGGGTTGGTCCTGCTGTGATGTACTTCACGGCCAACGTGATAAGCTATACGATTTTTGGCCAGGTTTACAAGGAATTGCCGCTTAAGAAATCCAAATAATTTTTTTATTTTTTTAGAATTAATCGAATAGCAGCGTAGCCCCTATTATTCCCCCGTCTCTCAGTTCTGCTTTCACTACCTTTGTTTTTATGAATCCCCTTTCTTCCATGATTTTTTTCATTTCTTTTTCGAAGAGCTTCCAGCTTTTTGCTATCCCCCCTCCTACTATTATCACTTCGGGGTCTAGTATGTTTGCTAGATTCATCAGCCCTATTCCCAGACGCCTGCCAAGTTGTTCGTAGGCTTCTTTTGCTTTTTTGTCTCCTTTCATTGCCAGTTCTGCTATCTCTTCTGGTAGTATCTCTTTTCCGTAGTTTTCCTGCAGTCCTTCTATGGATACATAGTGTCCGAAGCATCCGTAGTTGTTGCAGCATCTGCTCTTTACGCCGTCGTAGTTTATCGTCATGTGCCCTACCTCTCCGGCATGCCACCTTCCCCTGTACAGTTTCCCATCAGCTATTATCGCTCCTCCGATGTTTGTCCCTATGCTTATCATCACGAAATTTTTGTGCCCCTTTCCCACTCCGTATCTTGCTTCTGCTATTGTCATGCAGTTTGTGTCGTTGTCAACTAAAACTTTTTTCTTGAATTTTTGTTCTATGTGTTTCTTTATGTTCTCTCCCACCATGTCGAAGTGCGGGCTTTTTTGCACTACCCCGTTCTTGTCAACCGGGCCTGGGAAACCTACTCCTATCTCCTTTACCTTATCATTCATCAGGGTTTGTATTGCTTTTGTTATGTTCTGTAGAACTTCTTGCTTTCCGCCGTTGCCGTTGGTGTCTATTTCTATTTTCTTAATTACTTTGTTCCCTTCTACGAGTCCTGCTTTTATTTTCGTTCCGCCTATGTCTATGCCTATTCTCATCCTATGTGTTTTTTCATCTGTTTTTTTAGGAATAGTATTATTTTGTTTTCGTATGGGTTGACTTTGTTCATCAGCCCTAAGTAATAAGTTAGGTAATCGCCGAAATAAATTGTGTAGAATATCTTGGCCAGGTCTGTTTTTCCTCTCATCCATACTTCGTTGACTTTGATTTTCTTTGCCAGTATTTTTTCTGTGATTTCTATCCTTCTCTTTTCCCTTTTTCCTTCTTTTTTGTCCCTTATGATTATCAGCTCAAAATTCTCGGCAGGTCTTTCATAACCTTCTATTGCGTTATGATCAAGTTCTGGGAATGTTTGTGTTATCGCCTGTACTTTGCTGTTTTCGTTGAATTGCTGCACCCATCTCAGGCCGACTGACTTGTATCTGTTTTCTGCTGCTATTATCGGAATCTTCCCTCTGAGTTCTTCTGCGAGTTTTTTTACTTGTTTTTTGTTCAGGCTTTTCATCACTTTGACTACTTCGTTTATGTTTTGTTTTTCTGCCATGCCAGAATTCTCTAGTATTTTCAGCATGGGGAAGAATAGGTAGTGCAGCGCATATCTTGTTGGCGTTATCCTAGGTATTATTATTGCGTTATTTTCCAGTCCTAGTTCTCCGCCTGATGTTATTATCACTATGTTTTTCGTTTTTTTCTTTGCTTCTTTGTAGCAGCTTATTGTTTCTTCTGTCTCTCCCGATGCGCTGATGATGAAAACCAGTGTGTTTTTGTCCGTGTACTTTGGTATGTTGTAGTCCTTGTTTGTTATCACTATCCTGTCTTTAAGCAGGTCTCTTAGGATGTCCCCTGTTATTCCGGATGCCCCCATCCCGCATACTAGTATCTTGTCTGCTTTTGCTACTTTTATGTTTCCCAGTTTTGCTGCTTCCCTTACCTGTTCTGGTATGTTTTGTAGAAGGCCTTCCATCCTATTTCAGTTTTTGGAATCTGTCTTTCAGTCTCTTCATGACGTCTGGTAGTGTTGTGTATTCCATGTCTGCTAGTGGCAGTCTGTGTGGTTCGAACGGTCCGTGTCTTCTCATGTATTCTGCTGCTTTTTGTGCTTCCTTTCTTGTGTAGTCAAAAGCTACATCTTCAAACAGGTCTACTGGTCCCACTAGTTTTCCGTTTGCTACTTGGAATCCTAGCGCTACTGCTCGTGGTGGTCCGTCGAATCTCGTGCACCTAGCGTCTTTTAAGCCAACAGGCATCAGGGGTCCGTTGTGGCTTCCTCTCATCCATCCGTCAACCAGGTGAGGGAATGCGAAAGCCTCAAGAACTTCTCCGAGTGCTGGCAGTCCTGACTGTGCCCTTACCATTCCGCATGGGTCGTCTTTGCCCACATATTTGTGTGCTATTTGGAATAATTTTTCTGTTGACATGACAGCTACTGGCTCGTCTCTTGGTAGTTTGTCATTTCTTGGGTAGACTCTTTTTATCACGTACCTTGATCTTGCCCCTATTAGTGTTAGTAAGTCATATACTTCTTCTGGGCAGTCCAGTATTATTTTTTTGTGTTCTTGGACGTCCCAGACTTCGAATCTGAATCCTGGTCTCATGTTTGGGTCTATTATCAGTCCGGCTGTGTTGAAGGGGTCTGCAAACATTTTGTAGATTGGGAAGTTGAACGCTCCCGGCTCTGTTTTGTCCAGCATGAAAACCACTAATGGTTCGCCTGGTCTTTCTGTGAATTCCATTTCTGCTATTCCCGGCCCCATCCCTTTTATGTTTCCTGAGAAAGCATCCTTGAGCAGGTCTTGTCCTGCACCGTAAAGTTTGAGTCTTTTTGCTATTTTTGTGCATGCTACGAACGTGTCCCATGCCATTTTGTGTATCGCTGTTGAGTCCACTCCTTTGGTGTGGCTCATTATCAGCTCCAGGTCGTCTCCGCAGTGTGAGACATGATAGTCTACTAGGAGCTTTTTCTTGCTTTTCAGCTGTTTTTCAGCCTCTTTTATCAGCTCTGGATGTACTGTGCTGTGTCCCGGCCAGCCTCCCACATCCGCTTTTATTGTAGAAACCGTGATTTTTGACATTTTTTCACCTCTTTGATACCCTAACTCAAAATTAGAAAATATTTAAATGTTTCTTATTTATTGGAGTATACAAATATTTAAAAACAGTTCTGTTACGATATTGGGTGACAAAATGATACCTGACGAGAGACTTGAAGGGATAACCAATTACATTTTTAGGCAGTTGAAACTTGTTAGTCCAGCTAATCCCTCTTTTATTAAGACATCATACGGTGTGGACGTTGCTTTGGGAAATCTTAAGATCAGAGTATTCAACATAAGCAAAAGAGATGGAGATAGGATGTATTTTAATGAAGTTGCAAAGGCTAGGGATTTTGGTACGAATCTTGAGAAAAACGAGCATTATGTTAGGCAGGGAGCTTTCAAAAGCAGTAGAATGATTATAGCTTGGTATTTGACTGCCAAAAATGAAATTCTACCTTAGCTCTTTTTTACTGTTTTTTGTATTCTAGGTAGGAATAGATGATTGTGTATGCAGCCACAGCCATTATTGGCACCATTATGAAGTATATCGCGTAGTCGGGCAGTATTACTGCTCCAAGAGAGAGTATTCCTGCTCCCTTGAATAGTTTTGCTCCGAGCTTGTGTGTTTTTTCCCATACCTTGTCGCTGCTTAGTGTCCAAGGTGTTCTTATCCCTATGAACCAGTTTCTTTTTGCGCTTTCCATCAGTATTCCTATGTAGTAGAAGAGGGCTCCGAATGCAGGTGCCAGCATCTGTATCATGTTGAAATAGAATCCGAGGTTGAACAGCAGCGTTAGTATGTACAAATAAAACAGGAACAGTATGAACATAACTATGAATATGTCGTATTGTTTTCTGAATTTTTCTATGTTTTCTTTGAGTGGGTCTATTTTTGGCAGTGCTATGAACAGTAGGAATCCTGCTAGCGCTATTATCGGCATTAAAAATAGTCCCCAGAATTTTGTCATGTACCCGTCAACTAAGCTCTCTGCGTTCCAGTGTGACGCCAGCCTGTCCGGTAGCTGGGGGTAGAAGTAGATTCCTATGGCAAAGGAAAGTATTATCGCAGTTATTATTATCAGGTGTGTTTTTTTCACTTCTCAACTACCTCGTTGAATCCCTTTATGACTTCGTTCCAGTATTCTTGTGCTGTTTTCCATTTGTCGTTTCTGAATTTGTTAACCCAGTTTTCCAGTTCTTTGTTTTCTTTGTCTGCCCTGTATAGTTTTTCGTAGTAGAGATGTATTGAGTCGATTACTTTTTCGCTTTCCCATATCGTTGATTTCTCGCATTTATCGTTCAAATCCCTTATCTTCCTTACCAGTTGTTTGTGGTGTTCGTAGTAGTTCATGTTCAGTCCGAGTAGTCCGTTCACAAGTTTTTCTATGAGTTTTTCTGACCATTTTCTGTGGAATCTGCATATTCCTGTGTTGCTTGAATACAGTTCTTTTATCATCCTGTCTGCTGAGCTTTTTCCCAGTTCGTGCGGTGTTTTGAATCCTACCTCGTAGTCGCTTAGGAATTTTCCTTGTATTGGTATTGGTAGGAAGAATGCTGGCACCCAGTATTGGCAGGGTGCTATGCTTCCGCCTTCGCAGTTTGGCGTGTACAGTGCCAGGTCTCTTGCTATTTTTCCCAGCTTTTTGCTTGCTTCCCTTATTCCTTTCTGGAATGTTTTTCCTTTATCCGTGAGTATCATTTCTGCTATTTTTATCGCCAGTTCTGCGTTGTGCTTTGAGTCGTTTACTACGTCGAAGTTTTCGTACTTGTATTTTGGCTTCCCTTCTATTCCATAATTTTCTCCTTTGATTATTTCTTGGTCTATCAAGTCCATTATCCAGCTTATCATGTTTCCTACTTCTATGGCGTCATAACCAAGTTCGTCTATCCTGTGCACTAGCATTTCTGCTGCTCTCTGGTCGAATATTCCTGAGTTGGGTCCGTTGGCTTCGTAAGGCTCGTAGTCTTTTTTGTATTTCTTGGTGTCCCACTTCTTGCACATTATCGGGCAGTTTTCTCCGCATGTTGTGAATTTTCTCGGCTCTATTATTTCTTCGTTGAACTGTTTGAGGTAGTGTCCCTTGATCAGTTTGTCGTACATTTCCTGTCTTTGCGAATCAGGATAATAAATAGAATTCCAGTTGAAGCTTAGGAACCAGTCTTTTAGCGTTGTGTAGTTGCTTCCGAAGGTTCCTCCTGTTTTTAGTGTATCATCGTAGTAGTATTTTTTGCCTGCGTTCATGATTGCTTTTGCCATCGCTTCTTTGAATTCTTCGTTGAATATCTTGTTTATTTTTTGCAGGTCTTTTAGCCTTGCATCGTCTTCATAGTTTCCGCCGAATATTATTGCCACTATTTTGTGTTTCTGTGCTAGTACGCTTCCGAAACCTCCCCTTCCTGCCCACGAGTCCATTCCTTCCCTGAAGTGGTCTTTGTCTATTACGGTGCTGCATATTCCCCCATATATTGTCTTAAGTGCTGCTGGTCCTACTGCAAGTATTCTGAACGTGCAATTCTCATTTATGTATTCTTTTGAGTATTTGTCAAAAACGTAATGCTGCAGAGCGTGAGTTCCTTTTTTATCCTTGTAACCTTCAAATATTTTTTCAAGTTCATTTTCTTCTATTTCTATGAACTCTGCTTGTTGGTTTTTCAGCTTAAGAATTTGGTATTTGTCTCCTTTGTCTAATAGGGAGACGTAATTCACGCCGAGGCTGTACATGGGTATTGCCGCTCCGCCTGACGTTGATTCTAGTAGGCCCTCCCACAGTGTAGACTTGCCTAGGAATATCAGTCTGTGTGTCCCAGGTACTATGGATCCTGCTAGCGGTCCCATTCCGAACATGAACAAATCCTTGCCGTAGTTTTCTACTGCAAAGTCCACTGGTCCGAAGCTTTCCACGTCTTCTACTCTTGACGTTTTTTTCTTTGCGTTTACAAATAATGCTTTTTGTTTCATTTTAGTCCTTCTGCTAGCTCCTTAATTGCTTTCTTAACACTTTTTGATTTTACAACGCCGGATGCTACGAGCACTCCTTTTGCTCCGAGCTCTATGCTTTTTTTGACGTCCTGCATGTTTTTCACTCCCGCTCCGACAATTACTGGTGTGCTCACGCTGCTCACTATGTCTTGTATGACTTCTGGCCTTGCAGTTGAAACTGATACTGTTCCGCCGATAAGTTCTTGCGGCTCATATGCTATGTAATCCGGTCTGAATGCGTCGACTATTTTTGCTTCCTCAACGTTTTGTACGCATACCACTATGGTGAATTGTTGTTGTTTTGCTTTCTCTACTGTTTTTTGTATCTTTTCTATGGATATGCGATTCTCTGAGTGGTTTATTATGCTACCTTTCGCTCCTGCCTCTTTTGCTGCTTCTATCGGCGTGCTCCCTGTAAATGCTCCGTAATCATTTTCGTCCACGTGCTGTGCGTAAACCTCTATGCCTACTTTTTTTGCCACTTCTTTCAGGTCTAGTACTTGTGGTATTACTATTATTTTCTGTCCTGTTTCTCGGCTCATTTTCTCTGCTGCTTTGGCTAGTTTGATCGCTTTTTTTCCTGTTGATTCCGCGTATGTTTTGAAGTTTATCAGAATCATTTTCCACCTCACATCTGTTCTAGTATTCCTATTCTTTCAAGCATGAACCAAGCCACCAGTATCAGTAGTATTATTGATACTATTATCATTGGGGGGTTTATATCTTTTCCTTTTGCTGCTACGTATATTATCATGAATGATAGGTAGACTATCAGTATGTCTTTTATTATGCCTCGTAATCCCATTTGTTAATTTTTTTGGTAGTTTTGTTTATATAATTTGTGCTTAAGGTTGCGCTATCCTGCTCCTCCGCCTCCGCCGCCACCGCCACCTCCGCCGCCACCGCCGAATCCTCCTGATCCCGCGGTTCCTGAGGCAGTTGCGAATGCTGAGCTGAAGCTGTGTGCCGCGCCGGCAAATCCGCTAACGTCGAATGTGTGGTAATTGATTCCTCCCACGAAGATTGCTGATTGCACGTTGTGATCTGGTAGTATCATGTTCATTGCCTTCTGGACTTCTTTTGAGACTCCTAGTGTAACTCCATAAACTAAGAACTGTTCCCAGAGCACAATTGATTCTGGCGGCTTTTCTTTTATCGCTCCAAAGTCTTTTAGGAATTTTTTTAGGTTCATCCATTTTTTGTAGTGCAGCGCTCCTTTTTGTGTTCTTCTCGGTAGTGCGTTGGCGAATATTGCTCCGTTGAAGAGGAGGCCTAAGAACATGCCTAAGAATCCTCCTAGGAACGAAAGATTTTTTGTGAATATGAGGAATATTATGCTTGTAAATCCGAGTGCAGCGCATATTATGTTGAACCATAGTGAGGTATTGTTTTTTTGGAAGAATCCGTGGCTTATCGCTTCTTCTTTTACTTGTTTCTGCCATTCCATGAATTTTTTTTGGAAGTATCGTACGTCTTTTGAGAGTATTCTGGCTCTGCCTTGGAGTGGATGTCCGCTCACTTTTCGTTTAAGGTCTGAAAAGGTTATCGAATCTCCCTCGGTGTAGTGTTTTAGTATTTCGAGCACAGTCTTTTCTTGTGTTGTGAGTTTTGATGTGTCTTTTTTCTGGAATATTATTTCGTAATCTTTGTCAGAACCAAATATGCCGAGTGTTTTTTGCTTCGGCAGCACTTTCAGTTTTAGGTGTCCTTTCAAGCAGAGGCTCAGCATTACTGCCGTGAAGTCTCTTGCTGATGGTTTTTTGTAGGCTTGTTTTATTAGCGAGCTGACTATAGCTGGTGAGTAATCGTACGGTGGTTCTCTCTCGTAGACGGCCTCATAAACTTTAGTCTTTGGCTCTCTCCCATACATGAAGTAAAGTACCGTGAAAAGTAAGATTATAGCAAAAGATGGTATTATGAAAATTATTATATTGAATCTTGAAAATCCTGAGAATGCTCCTTGGTATTTGTTTTCTTCATCTATTATCTCTTGGAGCCCGTCTCTGTCTATGCTTTTTGCGTATGTCGTTTTTGGCACAAGGTCCAGCGGAAAAACAATCCTTAGCTCTACCCATTGTTTTGCGGGTATGTCAAATGCTTGGAATATTATTTTTTGGTTTTCTAGTATTGCTATTTTTCCGTCCAGTTGTGGATGTCCCCATGTGTACACTTCCATGTTGTCTTTTGCTGGCTTGGGAAGTTCAACTGTCCCTTCAATTTCTTTTAGCGGCACCTCCCATCCTTCGCCCCATATCTTCCAGTAGAATTCTGCGATGTCTTTGTATGCTTTTAGTGCGTTTTTCATGTCATAAATCATGACGAAGGTTTTTACTTCGTTCGTTGCCGTGTAGTACCACTTTATTCTTATGGTATTGGATCCCAAGCTTGATGTCTCGTACTTTAAAGGTACTAGCTGCTCGTTTATGTATTCGTATACCATGATGTCCTGTACGAGTACGTCTCCGTACTGTATGTCCCTATAGGCATAGGTGAACTCTCCATCAAAGTTGAATGTTACGTATTCTTTGACTGAGATGCTTGAGTCATCATTGATCTTCATATCTACCATCGCTTTTTCCAGGGTGTAGGATTTTGCATTTACTAGAAGTATGGATATTAGGAAGATGAAAATGAGGTAGTACGTCTTGTTTCTTAATTTCAACTAATTCACCCTAGTTTTGTTTTAGAATGTATCTTTTATTAAGTTTTTCTTTTCGAAAAGGTTAAATACCGCTTGTTTTTCTGCTGTTCCATGATAAGATACAAGTTCGGCACCAATACATTGGGGGGGTATGCAACTTGGAGGGATGGTAAGCTGTTCTGTTATTATTTGAATCTGGATTCTGTTAAATCGCTTCTTGATGATAAGGATGAGGAAGTTGCTAGGGGTGAGCTTGAAAAGATTGCGAAGGTTCTTAGCGGTCGTCCTCTGCCTAGAAAGTTTGAGTTTTTTAGGAGTTTAGGTGACCCTGAGCTTAAGGCTATTTATAAAAAACGATTTTTGGTCCATAAAAAAAGTCCTGAGCTCTCTTTGTTTTTAACATAAAACTTTTATATCTCTAAAACATCTTAGCTTTATGAATATTCTTTGTGTTAAGTGTAAAGGTAGGAGGATGTGTGGTAGGTCGTTCTGTCCTATCTTGTCTAAGTCTGAGGCTAGGTTCAGGGTGAAAAAGCTTGTTGAGAAGGATTTTTATGGTTCTTCTCCTGCTCCTTTTGTTGGTCATGTTGGCTATCCTTTTCTTAACGTTGGTATTTTGAGTCCTCCTTACACCGCTGATGATGCCTGGCGTTATGACTCTCCTCGTTTTTGGTCTTCTAACGATTATCGCATTGCAGAATTGGTTGATTTGCGTTCTTCCCTGGTGAACTCTCGCTTTAACATCAATGTCAAACAGCAGAGCAAGTTTCTTAGCATTGCCCAGGAGGTGGGTATGGCTTCGAAGCCTGTCGATGTCGAGGTCAATTTGAAGAAGAAGCCTAAGTTTTTTGTCAACGTTAACGATGTAGTTGCTCCCATGGGTCCTCACGCTCAGTTGGAAAAAGTTCGTGTTACTGAGAATCCGAAAGTTTCTCAGAAGGTTGAGAAGGTTGTTTCTGACACCGATCTTAAGGCTGCTGATGCTGTGCTCTATCTTTATGGTAATGAGTTTGATGAGAATTTTTTGTCCAGGATTTTATCCATAGGTAACCTTGGTCTGAAGAAGAATCGTAAGCTTGTCCCGACAAGGTGGTCGATTACTGCTGTCGATGATACTCTTGGTAAGAATTTCATTTCTGAGGTTAAGAACTATCCCCTTTCTCCTTACCAGGCTTATTTTGGTGGTTACTTGGGTAATTATTATCTTATTCTTTTCTTTTCTGATGTGTGGTCTTATGAGTTGTTTGAGACTTATTTGCCTAAGGCTTCTTGGAATGTTTCTTCTGAGGTTCAATTCTCTACAGATTACGAGTCTTATGATGGGAGGAAGGGATATGCTGATTCTACTGCTGGCGGTTATTATGCTGCGAGGCTTCCCATATTAGAAAGATTAGCCCAATCCAAAAGGCAGGCGAGTGTGCTTGCGTTGAGGTTCATAACAGGGGAGTATGCTGTTCCTTTGGGTGTTTGGGTTGTGAGGGAAGCCAGCAGGAAGGCTCTGGGCTCGACTCCTGTTAATTTTGATTCTAAGGAGGCCCTGCTAGACTATGCTAGGATTTTCGTGAAGGATAAGTTCAAGTATGATTTGAATTTTATTTTTTCTTCAAGTAAAATGTTGGAAAATATAAAGAAACAGGTTAAACTTTCGAGGTTCTTCTAGACCCTTCTGTGTTCTCTTCTTCTGTTTATTTTTTTCATGTAGAGGTCGGCGTGTTCTTCTGAGCAGAATCTGTACACGTCATCGTCTATCTCTCTTTCCACGAAGTCGTATTCTACGACTTGGCCGCAGACAGGACATTTTGCTGATTTTGCTCCCTCTTCATACCCTTTCATGAATCCTTCGTCTATGTCAGTTAATTCATCATCTTCTTCGAACATCTCTTCCCTGCCTTCTTCGCTGTAGATGTTTTCTTCTGCCTCGCCACTCTCGATTTCTTTCTTCTTCTGTTCTTTTGTTTTTGGCATGATTTATGTGTGAGCCTGTTTATTATTAAAGTTTTCGCTGAAGCCTTAAAATTCGTTTTTAAAGCTTATGCAACTAATTTCTTTATCTCGTCTTCATAAGTTATTTATTAAGCCTTTTTTCTATTGTATTTGCTCTTAGAGCATCAATCAGATGCATGATGCCTGTCATTCTGATTGATTACCTCCAATTAGACCTCCAAGGCGTTAGTCATTTAGGGGTGGAGCTGTTTTGACCTCTTTCAGCTTTGCCCTTACTTTTTCTTTTATTGAGAAATTAGTTTTACTACGCCCTTGTTTCCGACTGGCTTGAATGAGATTTGCGAGTCTATTGACTGCAGTATGTAACCCCCTCTCGGGTCTTTTTGTATCTCCACTATGTAACCGGGTGCTGTTATCGGTCCCTGCAGTCCTTTGTACGGTGCTGGTTGTATTTTTACGTAGCCCCTTCCTGATTTTTCCAGTTGCTCTAAGCTAAGTCCGGTTGGTAGGAAGTAGTCTTTTTGTGTGCACTGTGTTCTTCCGTCATCCCCACATACGCTTAGTTTCATCGCGTATTGTCTTCTTGCTTCCCACTCCTGTTCTCCCCTTTGCATGTGGGCCCCTAGCATGCTAGGTTCTTTTTTTGGTGTTATTGTTTCTGTGGGTGCTTTTGCTAGTGCAGTTTCTGTTTTTGGTATTCCCAGGCTTGTAAGGGAATCTTCTTCTAGCGTGTAGTCCTGTTTTTCCCATCTGTTCCTCTGGTAGTTCCATTCGTATACTGTTCCGTCGCTTGACATGGAGTAACTGTGCTCCTTTCCGCTCGCATCTTTCGTTCTTATTATCTTTGTGTATACTGTTTTGCCGTCTGACGTTTCATATTTTTTGGTTTCTTTTTCCTCTGTTATGGTTTCACCTTCCCAGAGCGGCTGTCCTACTAGTTCGTTTATCTTTTGGGTGTTCATTCCCAGTAGCGATTTGCATCTTTCCCAGAATGTTGCTCCCCCTGTTATAGCTCCTGTTCCCTCTGCTGAGCATGCGTAGACGTTTTCTGCTCCTGTTTCTGAGTCTGCTAGTGTGGTTAGTTCATCGTATTTTGTCACGACCTTGACGTCTGGATGTTCCCCTACGTCATTTGGGTCCACAAATGCTTGTGTTACCCCGTCTGCATTTCTATACTGTATTTTTACATCTCCGTTTGTTACTATGACCCTTCCTTTTGCGGTTGATATTGCTTCTTCTCCGTCTTTTAGTACAACTTTCCCGCCGGCCATCTCGTATTTTAGCGTGTCTCCCTTTTCTATGTCAAGGCCGTATTGCTGTCCTTCTTTGAGTGCCACGTTAAAGCCGTTTCCTTCCATGGTTAGTGTTTTTCCGCATGGGTTTGCGTAGTTTGAAAAGCCGCCTATATTCTGGCAGCCTTTTGATAGTAGGACGTTTCCGTTTTCAGAATTTACAATGAGGTTGTTTGTTTCAGCTTGCGTATTCTTTCCTAGTAAGTATCCTTCATTTTTTGTTGTTACTTCTGCGAGTTCCCCTTCTTTTGTGCTTGTGAACCTGTTGTTGTCCAGTGTGAAGTCTTCTCCTGTGATTTTTTGTTGGTCTATTTTTACGTTGTCGCTGTTTATGCCTATTTTTTGCGAGTCTACGGTTACTGTTTGTCCTTTCCCGTAAACGTCTATTACCCCGTCTTTGTAAACAACCCTCATTCCCTCTGCTGCTTGTATTTTTCTTCCGCCAAGCTCGAGGTTTGTTGCTTTCGTGAATGTCATGTCTGCTTCTTTGACTTGCCCTTCTCTGTCAGCTATTAGTTTGCTTCCCTTTTTTAGGTTTTCATATCTTTTCCCATTTATTTCCGTAACTCCTCCTTCTTTGGCTGTGAAGGTTATGTCTTGGTCTTCTCCTGCCGTTGATATTTCCATGTTGCTTACTTTAGTGCTTCCCCTTTCTGCTTTTGAGTTTAGTAGGAATGATACGTCTTGTTCTTCTCCTATCGCTATTTTCCCTCCTGCCATTTCTCCCTTGTCGCTTAGTTTTACTTCTTCTACTATCTGTGCTCCTTCTTGCACCCATCCCTGTATTTCGTTGTATTGCCTTATTGCCTGTGCTGCTTCTGGACTCTGTTTTGCTATCTCCCCTACCAATTCTCCGCTTATCTGTCCTACGACATATCCTCCTACGAAAGATGCTGGGTCTTGCAGGCTGATCACAGTTTGTACTATCTGTGCTGCCTCAGGGTTAGCAAAACTCAATCCTTTCATTCCTATAGTTGCAAATATCGATGCCTTTATGCTGACGGCTAGGATTAGCGTCATTAGGATTGCCGTTATCAGGATTTTTGTTTTGTTTTTCATTTTCTAAAATTGGTTAGCCATTATGAATATGTAGTTTTCTCCTGCTAGTTTTGATTTTTGGTCTGTTAGCATGTAAAATACGTCTTCCCCTACCCGGTCTATGCTTATTTCCACGTCGTTGTTGGCTGCTATCCTTGATATGCAGCTTAGGCATATTCCCTCTTTTCCTGTCTTTACCTGTTCTTCCACTATCTGGTTTGTTATGTCCCTTAGTCCCCCAAGTCTTACCGGCACTTCTATGTATATGTCTCTGAAGCTGCTTGTTGTTTCTTCTTTTGTTACGCTTACTTTTGTGTTTATGTCGATGCTGACTTGGTTTTCTTCTATGGTTACGCTTGTGTCATAGTCCCCGTATTCGACTTCCAGGCCAGAATAGTCTTTTTCGCATATCTCTAAATTTGCTGTTATGTAACCCTCTAGTTGTCTTTCCATGGTTTCTTTTGTTGGAACCATGTTTTTTCCTTTGTAGTACAGGTACGCTGTTCCAACGTATGGTATGTAGTACATCGTTGTTGTTGCTTCTGTGTAGGGTGTTTTCGGATCAAACATGACATAGCCTCCTTGTAATGCCATCGTTATCAGCCCCGTTTCTGCGCTGTTTCTCAGGCATCTTGTCATCTCATTTTGCACTTCTTTTGCTTCCTTGCTCATAGCTATCGTTGTTGGTATTCCTACCTTTGTTGCTTGTTCCATCAGGGTCTCCCTGAATGTGAATACAAGTAGGATTAGTATTAACAGAACAGCGCCTAGTATGACAAAAAGTGTTATCTGCCCCTTTTTCATTATTTAGAAAGATTATCTAGTATTATTTAAAAGTTATGGTCGTTATCTGAGCCCTGTTTCTGCATCTAAGAATTCTTTATGTTTGAAATGCACTCCTCCCGTGCGGTCTATGAAGTGCGGCCTTTCTTTTTTTTTAAATCTTTGGGGCGTTCCTTGTTTTTTGGGTTTATCTTGTAGTGAAGCGGATCTACTTTGATTAGTACCGAATCATTTCCCAAAGTATACCCAAACAGTTGTCTCAGTTTGAGCCCTGTCCTCTTTTTTAGTTCTTCTTTTGGGATTATGTCGCTTAGCGAGTAGTCTTCAAGTTTTTTTATGAGTGCTTGTCTTTGTTCCCATCTTCTTTCTCGTTCCCCCCCGCGTGGTTCTTCCCTTCCGTATGCCGATTTTACGTAGCTTAGTAGCTTGTCTATTCTCTGTGTCCCTGTGAGTATTTTTTTGATATCATCTTCTGAGAAAATAGTGTCTATTACATAGTCCATCTTTTTTCTGTATTCTCTTCTAGCAGAATTCAGTATGCTTGTGGTTGCTTCTTTCAGTCTTTCTTGTAGGTTGTACTCTGTTTTTTTTGTCACCATTTTGCTTGGTTTTTTTAGGCTTTTTTATTTATAAGATTTTATGTCAAATAATTACTATTTTGTAATAACGTGTATTTTATCGAAACTTTATTAAACCATTAATTTTGTTGTTTTGTTATGGAAAATCAAAAAATTAGAGCAAAGCTTGTTATCGAGCTTCTAGGTTCTCCTAAGGAGCATGTTGATCAGACCATGAAGATGGTTATTGATAAGTTGAAGAAGGAGGAGGGTGTGAAGCTTCTTAAGGATGCCACGTATGCTGCTGAGCAGAATGACAAGATAAAACCCATGTGGAGTAGTTTTTCTGATGTTGATATAGAGGCTGTTTCTTTGAAGAAGCTTATGGATGTCTGCTTTGATTACATGCCTTCTTCTGTCGAGATTATTTCTCCTGAGAAGGTTGAGTTGTCCGGTGTTGATTATGCTTACCTGCTTAACGAGTTGCTTGCACAGCTGCACCATTATGCTTTTACTGCTAAGCAGCTTGCTGCAGAGAACGTTTATTTGAAGGGTAAGGAAAAAGAGAATAAGTGATTATTTCTTTCCTAGCAGTTTTTTTGCTTCTCTTAGTGATTTTTCAAGTTCCTGTTCTACTTTGCTGGATTCTCCCTTGGCTTTTGCTGGTGTTATGGTTACTGTTGCCTGTTTCTTTTCTGGTTTCATTTCTTTCATCGGCAGCGGCTTGAACTCTTTTATTTCCGGTTTCCTTAGTAGTGGCTTGCCGAATCCGAATAGTTCTGGTCCTTTTTTCTTGCCTCCTTTTTTCTTGAGGTATATGTATGCTACCACAACCAGCAGCAATACCAGTAATATCAGGACTATCCACCAGGGGAACCCTCCTCCCGTCTTGCATATTTCCTCGTCTTTGCAGTCTTCGCAGCTGCATCCCTCTTCTTCATCGCATGTTCCGTCATTGTTGCATGCCAGTGGTTGTTCTGCGCAGTCTTCTGGGCAGTTGCCTTCTGTCTCTGTTGTTACGTCACAAGTTCCGTCACCGCACCCTTCTAATTCTGCGCAATCTCCCGGGCAGGTTGCATAGTTTTCTGCGTCGTCGCAGATTAGGTCACCGCAGTAGCAGTCGTCAGGGCAGTTGTCCGAGTTTTCATTCTCATAGTACTCATCGTAGCCCCTGCTCACTAGGTCATAGTCACATACTCTGTTGTTGTCGCATACTTCTTTTTGACAGCTTCCGCAGTCGTCAGGGCAGTTGTTGCAGTCTTCCCCTGCGTATTCATCGCAGAATCCGTCGTTGTTGCACACTCCAGCACAAGTTTCGCAATCTTCCGGGCAGTTCTGGCAGTCTTCTCCTTGGTCTTCTTCGCATTTTCCGTCTTCGTCACATACTATTTCTGGACAGTCTATGTTGCATATATCTCCGCAGTCTACACCTTCTTCATCCTCATCTTTTACTCCGTTGTTGCAGCAGTCGTCATATTGTTGGCATACTCCTCCGCAGTCAACCCCTCTTTCGCCTGAGTCTCTTCTGCCGTTGGTGCATGATGGGAATTCCACTTCTCCTTCTGTGAATGCAGCGTAAAGCACTATTGCTGTTGTTGTTACGTCTCCAAATGATCCGTCTGTTTTTTGTTTTGTTTTCAGCCATTCTATGGCTTCGTTTACTTCGTTGCCGTAGTCTGCCATTTCTTTCATGGCGAGTACGGCTACTGCTGTCCTGTATACGTCGTTGTCCCAGCTTCCGTCGCTTCTCTGTCTTGCTTGTAGTTCGTCTAGGTATTTTTTGTCTCCTAGTGTTAGGAATAGTAGTGCGTTGTGTAGTGTGTTTGTTTTGTCATAATTGTCGGTTAGGTAAATTTTTGAGCTTGTGTCTGAGTCTATTTCAGTGAGTGCCCAGTTTGCGTATAGGGTTGACTCGTAGTTGCATGCCGGGTCCTTATAACCGACACCGAAGCATCCGTTCTCTATTGTTATTTCGGCAACTTTACTTTGCGAGTCTGTTAAGATATAGTATGAGTTTGCTGAGTTGTAGATTAATGATATTAGTGCGTTGCTTAATGTTCCGCAGTCTACGTACATTTTTATTGTTGGGAAGTTTTTTACGAAGTTTGCTTCTATGCAGTTGTTTATGTTTAGGAATGTTGTGTTGCCGCAGTCTGTGAATCTTCCGTTGTCCACTTTTATTGTTTTTGTGACTTCCTGGTTGTTTTTTGTGTACTTTACCGTGCATGTTCCTGTGTCTGTTGTTGCTACTTCCAGCCACCAGTTTCCTGATTGCAGCGCTGCTGACTGTGCGTTTTTCATCCATGTTTCTGCGTCTTCTGTTGCTGTTCCCATTATGTCATATGCTAGAATTACGAATGTTGTTTCTTTGGTTCTGCAGCTTGTTTTTGGCCAGCAGTGTTGTGTGTTTTCTTGCGATGCTAAATATTCTATCGTGTCCTGCGGATTATATCCTGATGCCTTCAGCGCAAGTACGGACGCTGAGTTGTCTATTATGCTTCCGAAACTTCCGTTGGTTTTTTGGTCTAGCAGCCAGTCGTATGATTTTTGTATGCTGAAGTTTGTGTCTGCTGCTTGGGCTGATATTGCTAGTATTGTAAATGCTATTAGAAGCCCTATTAACCTCTTTTTCATGTTATTTCATTTGAGGAAAGATTTATTTATATACCTTTCTATTAGATTGTCTATGGATGGTTTTTTTGCTAAGGGTAAGAGGTCTAAAGTCTATCTTGATTGTTATGAAGGTAGGAAGGCTGTGAGGAAGGTTGCTAACCCTAATTTTGTTGAGAATCTTCGTAATGAGGCTTACTGGCTTGTTGTTTTGAATAAGCATAAGATCGGTCCGAAGCTTTTTTGTTTTGGTAAGGATTTTATTGTTATGGAATTTGTTGGTGGCTTGAGGGTTCTTGATTTTTTTGCTTCTGCAAATAAAAAACAGATTTTGAAGGTTATAAATGATGTTTTGTTGCAGTGTCATAAGCTTGATTCTTTGGGTGTTAACAAGGAGGAGCTTACAAATCCTTACAAGCATGTCATAGTTAGGAAAAATAAGCCTGTCATGATAGATTTTGAGCGTTGCAGGAACACTGAAACTCCTAAGAATGTCACCCAGTTTGTTCAGTTTCTTACTTCAAGGAAAGTTTCTTCTTTGTTAGTAAAAAAGAGAATAAAGGTTGATGTGAAAAAGTTCAGGTCTGCTGCTAAGCGCTATAAGGGTTCTCATGATCTTCGGGAGATTCTTTCTCTAGTGCGTAGTTCATAGTTATTTCCCTGCATCCTTTTCTCATTATGCAGCTTGCGCACTTGTTTTGGTTGTCGCATTTTCTTGGCAGTTCTCTTTTTCTTATCGTGTCATGCACCTCTCCTACAAGTGTTATTATGTCTCTTTTTAGCGGCTCTTCCATTGTTAGTTTTTTCCTCACCCCGTATTGTACATATTCGAGGTAGCCGTGTTCTGATTTGTATTTTCTTTGCAGCAGTAGTATGTATGCTCCTAACTGTATTCTGTCTCCGGGCCACATTCCGTTGAAGGGCATTTTTCCTGTTTTGAGTTCTATCGGTGTGTATTTTTCTTCTTCTACTTCAACCCTATCTATTCTTCCTCTCAGTTTGAGTATGTTTGATGCTACCGTTAGTTCTGTGATGTACTTTGGCTTTAAGTTGTCCCACAGTTCCTTGCCGAATATCTGGTTTTGTTGTGCAAACTCTATTACGTTTTTTGCTCTTGTTTCTGCTTCTTGCAGTATTCTCTGCCATGTTTCTTCCAGCAGTTGCATCTTGTTTATCCCTACTTTTTCTATGACTTCTTGTTTTTGTTCTATTGTCTGCATCATGGCCTTGTAGTATTCTTGTTTGTACATCATCGCCGCTTCTTGTATGTTTTCCGTGCTTATTCTGTTTACTATTTCTTCCTCTGCTTTGTTGATGTGGTCGAATATCGCGTGTTTTACATCTCCTTTTACGACTACGTCTGCTTCTATGGGTTTTACTTCTAGTACATACTGCAGGTACATTTTTCTCGGGCAGAATAAGTATGTTGGCAGGGCTGATACCGCTATCATGCTCTTTTTATCTTTTTGGCTTTTTTTAAATTCTTTCTTTGTGCATGTCGGGTGTCTATTGCCTAGAAAATATATTTTGTAAAATATGCGTTAAAAATAAAAGGGGTAAAATTCCTAAGTTATTGATTTAACCCAATAAACTTATAAAATCATTCTTTATAACTATAAGCATGGTAAAAAAGAGGGTTTTCCTAGGTATTTTATTATTTGCTCTTTCTTATCTACAGTTTTTTGTTCCCAAGCAATTTATTAATTCATTCTCACTCATTCTCTTCAATTTTATGTTTATGATAGGAGTTATACTGATATGCGATGCAATAACTCTTAAACTACGCCATAAATCACTCATCAATGAAATAATAAAGAGTAAGGAGAATGTCATTTCTTTTACAATATTGTCAGTAGTAAGCGTATTTATTCTTGAATTGGTTGCTCATTGGTTGGGTAAATTATGGATATATCCATATTGGGGTTACATAACCTATTTCCTGTTTCTTATACCTGGCTTTTTTGTTTATTGTTTGTTAATATGTGAAAGTTACTTGGCTACAAAGGCTTTATTTGATTATTTTCATAAAGGAAAAAAGCATGTTAAAAAAAGATTTAGGTGGGAACATACCTTATTCCCAGCATTGGGTCTAATAGGATTGTTTTTGTTGATAGTTTCAGTGGTGTGGATATACCAGGACTATTCCAAACAAGGCACAGCATTAATCGAAGCTGAAGATCTGTATAGTAAAACCTCTACTTATGTTATCCCTTTTGGGAGTATCCTATTAATATTTCTCGGTCTCTGGTTTGTACTAGAATATGCTGAATACAGGATTAAAGAGAATTCGCTTATTAAAGATATTGTACATAGCTATCCTACCCCTCTAATTTCCATACTTGTTTGTTCATTTGTCCTCGCAGTGTTTATGGAATCCCAGAATCTTATTTATAATCTATGGGCTTATATCAACTGGCCATTTGAAGGAATAACTTTCATGGGGTTACCAGTTACCATGTTTCTGGCGTGGCCCTTCCACTACGTCGCATTTTTATCTCTTTTCAGAGTATTCAGTCGTAAAGAATCTTCAGAAGTATGGACTGGTGATTTAATAAAATAGTGCAAGTTTAATTTTTAACTATGTTTTTTGTTTTTTTTATCCTTCCCTTCCTTACCGCATAGTTCACCGGGTTTTTTATGGTTGCGCAGAAGTTGTCCCGGTTGCATACTGCTATGTCTTTGTAGTATGCTACGTTTTCGCAGTTTGGCGGGAGTATTTTTTGTGCCTTAAGCCTGTAGTTTAGTTGTGATATCACATACCCTTCTTTTAGCGGCTCGTAGTTTTTCTTGTTCCATTCTTCTACGTACTGTTTTGCCTTGTCGTGCGGCCATCCCACGTTTTGTAGGAAGTTTATCAAGATAAATAATGCTCTTTTTCTTCCGTCATGTTGTATCCCTTTCGATATCAGTTTTATGCACGGGGGGAAATATTCTTCGCTTATCGCTTCTTTAACCTCTTCGTACGTTCCTCCCATTTTTTTCTCTTCTTTCTTTTCTTGTTTTGTCCACCAGTCGAAGCTCTCTACCATTAATCTTGCCGCATCGTTTTCTTTTTCTGGGTTTAGGAAGTCGTTTTCTATTTTTACGTTTTTTATTTCTGCCCATTCCTTTTTGAAGTTCAAAACATCTTCCGGTTTTATGGGTATGCTTATCAGTCCTGATTTTTCATGGTAAGAGTATGGTGCTCTGAACATGTGTCTGTTGCTTATTAGCATAGTGTCTATGCTTAGTATACTGAATGGGTTGAATCTTTTTTCGTATCTTTTTTTCTTGCAGATAGGGCATTCCATGTATTTTAGGTCTAGCGTTACGTCTCTTGTTTTTGTCATGAATGTCTGTGGGCATTTCTTGCACAGGTATATGCCTCCTCTGAATTCAACGTATTCTTGTCCTCCGCATTTTGGGCATATCAGGCCTAGGTCTTGTTTGAGTTTTGATATGAGCGGTACTCTGTCTTCTGGGCAGATGTATTCCTCCAAGTCTTCTGGTTTTCTTTCGAAGGTTTCTGCTATTTTTTGTATGCTTCCCGCGTAGTTGAGGAAGTCTTCGCTTAGTTTTTCTTTTATCAGGTTGGCTATGTACAGCGCTATTACTTTCGGTCCGTCTGGGAAGCGTAGTTTTGTTGGTGTGTTTTCTACTTTTTCTGGGAAGGCTTCGAAGGGTACTGCTATGTGCATTCCCTTGTTCCCGCTGAATTTTACGCTTACGTTCTTGACGTTGTGGTACTTGAGCGCTTCTATCACGAGGTGGGCTGCTATTTTCGAGTATTCGAAGTCTTTGCAGTCTATGTCTATAACCAAATCCCACCCTGTTCTCAGGTCGTCTAGTTGTCTTTTTGTCATTCCTGCTTTCAGTTGTAATGGATCACTCCATCTTTCTTCTGATATGTGGAACGATGTTGCCCCGTCTTTTACCATTGATAGTATGTCGCCTGGGAATTGTAGTATGTCCGGTCTTTTTCCGAATCCCTTGTCTCCGTACTTTACTGCCACTTCCCTGTTTTTGGCTATTTTGAGTATCTCGTTTTGTATATCTCTTCTTGAGTAGAATTCGAACACCTCGTTCATGGAATTGTAGTTTAAGCTTCAGGTATTTAATGATTATTATGGTTTCTTACTACTTTCCATCATTTCTTGTATTTCTTTCTGTGCTCCCTGTATTCTTACGGCCGCTTTTTCCAGTTCTTCGGTTATTTCGTTGATTATCTGTTTCATCTGGTTTACTTGGTCGGTTACTAGTGTTTTTGCTTCGTCGATTTCTTTCTTTACCATGGTGCTGCTTCCAACGTTGACTATCACTTTTTTGTTGTCTTTGAGCTGTGCTTTTGCGAATATTCCTGCACCCATGGATACGAGTATCTCTGTCCCTTCCTTGACCTTTTTCAGTTCGTTTAGGTTGTCTTCGAGAACTTCCAGTTCTATGATTTGGTTTTCGAGGTTGATTATTTGTTGTTGCAGCTGTTTTATTTGTTGGTTTAGGATTTGCAGTTCCAGGTATTTTTCATTTACGTTACTTTTTTGTTGTGGCATCTTTCTTTTCCTTTGGTTTTCTTTTTACTTTTTCCTTTTCTTTGAGCATTTTTAGTTTTTTGAGTTCTGCTTTCACGTCTTCCGTGCTTGCTCCTTTCTTTATTTTGAGCACTTCTTGCAGGGGTTCTAGGTGTGCTATGTTGCATCTCTTCCTTTTCACGTTGCCGTCTATCATCACGAAATTATCGTCTATTTTGTCTACTATCGCGACTATCTTTCCGGCATCCCTTCCTGCTATTTTCATGCATACTCTTCCTACTTCTATCATTTTTCTTCTTCCTTGACTTCTTTGTACATGCTTAGTGCCTTTTCAGTCATTAACTCCCTTGTGCACTTGCTGCAGAGCACGCCTCCGTATGGCCTTTCAGGTCTCTTTTTTGTTTTTGGCAGTCTCTTCATTTTGTACACCCTGTATGTTGGCACTCCTTTCAGTATTGCTCCGCATCTTGCACATTGCGCCTTTGCGGGTTTTTTCTTTTTGTATATTATTTTGTTTTTTCCGCCAGGCGTTCTCACCCTTATCATTCTGTGTTTTTTTGATTTTTGCTCTCTCATTTTAGTATACCTTCAGTATTTTTCTTAGTATTATGCTGAGTATGATTGATGTTATCAGGTATGCCCATATCCAGTTTAGTCCCAATATTTTGTCATCCCCTATCGTTTTGAACACGTCGTTGAACCATCTGAAGAACAGTATTATTGGTATTGATGTGTATATCAGCGGTTTTGTTGTTAGGTCGAATGATTTTGGTATGCTTTCCAGCTGTTTTTTCTGGATTTCCATCATCTTTTTCGGGTCGTCCTTGTATTGCTTCATCTCTCCTTGCATTCTTTTCTGTTCTTCTCTCAGTTCTTTCAGCGCTTCTTGGTCGGACATGAATTTTTGTATCAGCGTGATCGCTAGTGTTATTACGAATATTATTGCTATGAATCCCCCTATCCTGTCCAGTTGGAGTAGTTTGCCAAATGTCGGGTCTAAAACGAAGTGTACACTGTTGCTTATTATCGGTATCTTGTCCCATAGCAGTGCTATTACGAAGGATACCGTCAGTACCAACATCATTATGTATAGTCCTTTTTTCATTTGCCCATCACTATTATCTTCCTTAGCGCGGGGTACATGTCTACCATGTGATCCCTTGCTATTTCTTCATATAGTCTGTAAATGATCATGACCGCAAGTAATATTCCTGTTCCTCTGCTTAATGCTCCTAGTAAGTCTGCTGATGCTGCTAGGAATCCTATTGCTGCACCTCCCATTATGGTTAGTGGTGTTATGTACCTTTTAAGGATTGCTTCCAGTACTCTTGGGTCTCTTCTGAATCCGGGTATTTGTAGTCCTGATGCCATCATCTGGTTCGCTTGGCTTCTTGCGTCCATTCCCGAGGTTTGCACCCAGAATACTGAGAATATTATTGCTCCGCCTATCATGAATCCCATGTATGCTGCTGCGTGGGCCAGATGTATAAAAGCGAAGCTTCCTGTTATTATTCCCTCTACTATGTTTGGTGGGTATAGCCATACTATTAGTCCTGTTGCGGGCGCATTACCCACATAGGTTCCTAATATCGGCCGCCCCCAATTTTCCATGAGTCGTGCCCATAGTTGTATGTTAGCAATTAACGCCGATACTAGGATTATTGGTAGGACTGATGTGTATAGGAAGTTTAGTGGCCATCTTATTCCGTGACCCCTTATTCTTCCGAAGCTTAGGGGTATTTCTATTTTCATTGCCTGTCCGTATACCGCTAGCATGAATACTATTATCGTGGCTGCTATTGCTGCAAATGCCAGTGCCGCGCTTATGGGGTTTCCTCCTATTAGGGATGTGAAAAGTACCCATACTTTTCCTATCGGCGGCAGTCCAGAGCCTAACGCTATTTGTCCCGCTTGGTTTAGCGGTGAGAAAGCCCTCACTATAACTTCTGCTGACACTCCTGCCGCAATAAACAAAGATACGCCTTGTCCGAATCCCCACTTGCTTACCACCTCGTCCATGAATATTATCAGCATACCTCCTAGGAATAGTTGTCCTACTAGTACGAGTTGTACTATCCTGTACATTCCCGGCGCTAGTGTTGAGGCTGGTGCCAGTCCTCCCATGTAAACGTATATGAGTGCTTCGAATATTACGAAGAATATTGCCATAAGTTTTTGTAGTCCCTGGAATGCTACCCTTCCTTCATGCGTTGTGGTATCGAACTTCAGTATTCCTGAGCCGTTAAGTAATTGTAGTACGATTGATGCGGTTACTATCGGTCCAATACCTAGCGATATTAGGGAGCCGAATTTCGCTCCTAAAATTAGTGATAGGTAGTCAAATTGCTCTAGTGCGTTATGTCCCAGTCCCCATAGGGGTATTGTTGATAGTATGTAGAATGCTACTAGTATTATGAGTGTCCATTTTAGTTTTTCTTTGAAAGGCAGCCTTTTTTGAAGTGGTCCTTTGACTTCAGGTAAGTTTGAGAGCAAGTTTGCTAGTGCCATTATTGTGTTTCTCCGCCTGCTTGTTTTATTCTTTCTGCAGCTGTCTTGGATACTTTTCCTGTGACTTTGTATTTGTTTTTTATCCTTCCTTTGCCAAGCAGCTTGTCGTATCCTAGCTTTTTAATATCTATTATGTAATAGTCATTTTCTTTTGTTATTAAACCTTTTGCAGTTAACTGGTCTGTGTGTTTTTCTATGTAATCCAGGTTAATCGTTTTGTCTTCTTTTCTTGTTGGTGTTACGAATCCCCTCCTTCCAAAGTATTCCTTTCCGTACTCCTTCAGTATGGATGGTTTCTTTTGGTCTGCTCTTTTTCCTGTTCCTGCCATGCCTCTGCCGCCTCTGTTTCCCGCTCCACGATGCTTCTTTTTGCTTCCCCATCCGTGGGTGTGGCTTCCGCGCATTTTCTTGTTTTTCTTTTGTCTTCTTGCTGTCATCTTACATCATCTTCCTGAGCAGTTCATTTATCTTTTCCTTCCTGTAGCCCAGGACGCCGCCTAGGCTGTAAGGTTTCTTTATTCCTTTTCTCTCGAATCCTTGTACCGGCGGGCATAGCCTGAAGAAAAGTTTCACCCCTGGTATGTCTCTCAGTTCTTTTTTCATCACGAAAAATTCTTTTGTGAATGTGTCATACTCCATTTTTAGTTTTTCTTTCATGTATTGTTCTGTTAGTTTTACGTTTCCTGCCAGTCTTCCTCTTTTGTCTAGCAGCATTTTGAATGTTTCTGGGTCTATTTCCCCCCATGTTACGTAATCCTTTACTTTTGTGAGCATTCCTATTTGCGGTTCTGTGTTTTTTATTATGACGCAGCTGTTCTTCTTGTACAGCCTCATTAGTCTCAATGTGTCTTCTATCTCTTTTCTCAGGTGCACTCTCCCCCTTATCCTTATCACGGCTACCCTATTCATTTCTGCCTTCCCTTATCCCTGCTTTCTTTCTGTATTCTTCTGTTATTCTCATCTCTCCCAGTTTCTTTAGTGCGTTGAAGCATGCGTATACATGGTTGAGTTTTGTTCTTGTTTGTCCTACCGTTCTTGAGTATAGGTCTTTGAACCCTGCCAGCTCCAGTATCTTTTTGCATTCTTTTTCAACGCAGAGTCCTGTCCCCTTGGGTGCTGGTAGCAGTTGCATTCTCACGCTTCCGCTCTTTCCTTCAACCTTGAATGGTACGCTGTGGCTTTCGCCGCATTCGCATTCCCAAGATCCGCACCCCCTTCTTACTGTTATGATATTTAGTTTTGCATTTCTTGTGGCTTTCCCTCTTGCTGGTACTGTTTCCTTTGCTTTTCCCTTGCCTATTCCTACGTAACCATCCCTGTTTCCCACTGCTATTACGATTGCGAATTTAGGCTTGTTTCCTTCGCTTGTTTTTTTCTGTGTCTGTCTCCATATACTTCTCTTTCCGCCACCGAATTTTCCTTTTGATTGTCCAACCCCTATTATGCTTAGTTCGAGGTTGGGTATGAGCATGTCCACTATTTCAGGTTCCAGAATCTTTATTCCTCTCTCTATTATCTCATTTATGTCTTTTATCTCGCCGTTTTTTACTTTTCTCCCTATTTCCGTCTTCGGTATCCAGAGGTCTAGGTTTGTTTTTCTCTTTTCCTCTGCTACGAACCCTCCTGCCGTTCTTTCCCTTTGAATTTTTTCTCGTTTTCTCTCTGCCATTTTACTCCTTTAGTATCTTGTTTTTTGTTTCGTTGAATTGTTCTGTTATTTTCTCTTTGTTTGGTGATTTTGTTTTTGTGTTGAGCATGATGTGTTTGCCTTCTATTCTTTCCTGTTTTGGTATTACGTCTTCTGAGTGTGGCACCTGTATCCCTCCGTCAATCATCCCTTTTAGGGCTGCGTATATAATCCCGCCAGGTGTGGGTGTGTGCATTCCCACATCCAGTATTGCTTTCTTTATGTTTTGTTTTTTTGCCTTGCTGGCGAGCAGCAGTCCGGTGAGGTATGCTGCCGGAAGGTTTTTTCTTGCGCCTTTCCATCCTATTTTTAGTAGTTCCCTTGAGTTGGCGCTCGTGATTATTTTGTCTCCTTGTTCTTCGTATTTTGCTATTTGTAAGTATACGTTCGTGTTGCTCTTTCTGATTATTACCCTGAGTTCCCTCGCTCCCAGTAGTTTCCTTCTTCTATTGTAGTTTGTTTTTCCCTGTCTCTTTCTTCTGAACTGTACTAGCATTTTCCTTTGGTTTCTCCTTTGGTTTTTCAATGGGTTTTAGCAGAAGGTTATTGCCTTCCAAGTGTAGTTGGATGTGTCTTCTGCTTCTGAAGTACCCTCCTTTTGCCTTTCTTCTTATTTTCCCGTATGTTTGTTTTGTTATTATTCCCCCGTCTCTCAGTTTTTTTAGCAGGTATCTTTGCGATCTTATTTTTTCCATCCATTCTTTCTTTCTTGGTAGTCTTGATCTTCTTTTTCCCTGTCTTGATCCCGGTCCCTTTCTTCTTCCTTTTCTTTTTTGTAGCTTGTTTTTCCTTGCCCTGTATTGTGATATTCCAGTTTCGGGCCTTGCTTGTATTGCCCTGTCATGGACTAGTGATCGTATGTCTGCTTTTGTGATGGCTTCTTTTATCTCATCCAGCCTGTTCGGGTCAAACCATACCCTGTTGCGGCCGACTTTCATTACTTGTGCTGCTATCCTTTTTTGTGTGCTCAGGTTCATCTTATGTCATGGGCTGTTGCATGGCCCTCTCCCTTGCTTCTTTCTTTTCTTTTTCCTCTTTTTCTTTCTGTTTCTCTTCCTCTGTTTTCTTTTCTTCTTCTTTCTTCTTCTCTTCTGCTTTTTTCAGCGCTTCCTCTTTCGCTTTCTTTTTCTTTGTTTCCTTTTTCTCTACTTCTTCTTTTTTCTTCTTGATTTTTTCTTCCGCTTGTTTGATGAACTCTTCTATGTTTCTAATGTTCTTCACTTGCAGTTTCTTTTCAATTATCTTTTTGAATATCTCTACTTTCTTTTTTGTTCCTACAGTTGCTCCTATGATTATGATTTCGTCTTGTTTTACTTTTTCAAGGTCTTGTACCCTTTCTACTTTGATTTCTTTTCTTCCTTTGCTGTCCAGTCCCCTCACTTTTCTTGGTGATGAATAGCCTATTGAAGGTTGTTTTCTGTAACTTCTCAGCTTGAACCTCATTTTTGAGTGCCTCCCCCTTGGCGCTCTCCACTTTTTTTCTAGTTTTTTGACTTTGTGAGCGTCCTGCCTCAAAAATTTGGGTTTTTTCTTCTTCAGTTTCCTTCTCAGTTCTATTAGTTCTTTCATCTTCCTGGTTTTTGTGTTATGTATACCCCGTCTTGGAATACTCTCCTGTCCCGCTTTGTTATTCTTGTTGCCAGCTCAATTAGCGAAGCTGTTCTTCCTGCTTTCTCTATGTCTAGGCTTTCTACCGTGATTATGCTTCCGTCAACCTTCACGTTTACTCCTTCTGGTATTTTGCATCTTCTCGGGATTTTTTCCCCGAGGAAGTTCTTTACTACCAGCTCTTTCCCTTCTAGGTTTACGGTGATTGGAAAGTGTGATGAGGCTACCTTCAGTTTATATGTGTAACCTTCTTCCACTCCTTTGATCATATTTTTTATGTGCGCCTTGAATGTTCCTATCATTCTCTTTTCTCTTTTTGTTGGTTTTTTTGAGCTCAGTACTATGTTCCCTTCTTCTACCGCTATCTTGACGTTCCTGTCTGATAGGGTTCTTTCAACTTCTCCGTTTTTGCCTTTGATTTTTATCAGTCCGTTTACTATTTCAACGGTTATGTTTTCCGGTATCTTGATTTTTTGGTTTATGTCTGGTAGCATTTTAGTATACGTAGCTGATCAGTCTTCCTCCCAGTCCTTTCTTTTTAGCCTCGTCATGTGTCATTATCCCTTTTGGTGTTGATACGATTATGAATCCGAATCCGCTGGCAGGCAGATACCTCTTTTCGAATTTTTCGTATTCTCCCTTCTTTATTGAGAATCTTGGTTTTATGACGTTGCATCTGTTTATCTTCCCCATCAGGTCTACTTTCACCATCTTTCCCTTGCCGTCTTCTATTTCCTGGAATCCTTTTATGTATCCCTTTTCTTGCATTATTTTTAGGACTTCCCTGATTATCTTGGATGATGGTTTTGTTATGCATACCATCTTTCCTACCTTCTCGGCATTCTGCATGTTTGATAATGTGTTTGATAGTGGGTCGTTTAGCATTTTTTTCTCCTCAGCGGTATTTTTTGAACCCCAGGTTCTTTGCGTTTTCTCTGAAGCATCTCCTGCATAGGTGCAGTCCATACATTGCTATGTGCCCTCTTGGGTTGCCGCATCTTACGCATCTCTTTGTCTGCTTTCCGAATTTCCTTTCATTTGGGGTATTGTGCTTCAGGTATTTTTTCATCTTTGTTGGCTTGTTTTTCAGTTGTTTGAGCATTTTGGTATAGCTGCTTGTTGTCATTGTTCCACCTCGATGCCATAGTTCTTTTTCATGAATTCTATGGCTTCTTGTTTTGGTATTCTGTGTTTTTTTGGTATTTTTTTGGTTTTGACCCTTCTTCTCTTTATCCTGAATCCAGGTCTTTGCAGCGTTACTGCAACTTCCAGGCCTATGATCCCAACTTCTGCGTCGTATTTTGCTTCTGGTATGTCCAGGTATTCTTTTATTCCGAATGAGAAGTTACCGTTTTCATCGAAGTTTGATGCTTTTAGTTGGTTGTTCTTTGCTTGCAATAATCTTTTAAGCAGTTTTTGTGCCTTTTCTTTCCGTAATGTTACTTTTGTCCCTATGTTCAGGCCGGGTCTTATTTTCCACATTGGTATCCTTTTCTGGGTTACTGTCTTGACAGGGTTTTCTCCGCTGATTGATTTGAGGAGCTTTACTGCTTTGTCTAGTTTTTCTCCCGGTTCTCCCGTTCCCATATTCAGGGTGACCTTTTCTATTTTTATCTCTCTCATTTCTCTCCTGTTGTTATGCTCTCATCAATCACGAGTGCGAAATCTTTTGATGTTTTGTACGTCTCTTTTTCAGTTTTGAATATGATTGTTTGGTTTTGGAAGGTGTTTTGTATCTCCTCTATCATTCCTGTGGTTCCTACGTGTTTTCCGTCGGTCAGGTATATTGTTGCCCCTTTCTCGAATTTTAGGTGTTTCTTTATGCCGTCTTTCTTTTCTTTTGTCAGGTCTATTATCAGTGTATCATTTACTTTGTAGCTGTCTTTGTCCACTATCCTGTTGCTGCCGTCCTTGAAGTTTAGTTGTGTTTTCTTCCCTTTGAGTGTTTTTTTGTTGACTATCTTACATGGTTTGAGCTTTGCTTCGTCAGCGCTTATTGCTATCAGCTTTAGTTTTCCTTGTGGGTTGTAAACAATCCTGTACTGTCCCTTTAGTTCTGGTACTTGTATTACGTCCATCAGCCCTATAGGGAATTTTGGGTCTTTTCTTGCTACGTTATTTATCAGGATTTTTCCTTGGTTGAGTATGAGTTTAACTTCTCTTGATGTTTTTGCATATTTCAGCAGGTTCTTGATTACTATGTTAAGCGGCAGGCACTTCTTCAGTGGGTGTGGTCCTGAGTTTGGTCTTGTTATCCATTTGTGTTCTTTTCTCTTTATGGGCCACGTTTTGGGTGCCATCAGTCTTTTGAGGTGTCTTTTTACCATTTTATTTTGCTCCTTTGGCTTTTCTGTCTAGTATTTTCTTTCTTTTTTTGTCTTCTATCTTCATTTCTGTGATCATTACGTTTGATGGGTGTATCGGGTATTGTGTTTTGCTTCCGTCTTTCTTCACCAGCTCTGCTCCTTCTATGTATATCCTCTGTCTTTTTGTATTCACTTTTGCCACTTTGCCTGATGTTTTTTTGAATTGCCCTCTTATTATCTTCACTTTGTCCCCTTCTATCACTCCTATGTTTCTTCTGTTGTATTTCTTTCTCAATTCTTTTGAGAGGGGCGCTGTCATGAACTTTATTTTTATGTGTAAAGGCGCGTTTTTCACGTATTTGATTTGTTTTCTTCTTTTCTTGCTTCCTTTCCACGATCCTGACCATTTTTTCATGTTACACCACTATCTTTGCTACTTTTGCCAGTCCTGGCCATCTTGATGTAGCCTCTTTTGCAATTGCTCCTTTGAATATGGTCCCTTTTGGGGTTCCTGTCTTGTCATCTTTCAGTATGACGACGGCATTATCTTCAAATTTTATTCTCATTCCGTCAAGTCTTCTGTACTCTTTTTTCTGTCTCACTAAGATTGCAGGTACTACCTGTTTTCTCATGTCAGGTCTTCCTGATACCACTGAAACTAACATTAAATCTGCTATTCCTCCTGACGGGATTCTGTTCTTTACTGTCTTTGCTCCTTTGATTGATATTACCTTGACTATCTTGGCTCCCGAATTATCGCAGGTTTCTATTTTCGTTCCGTGTTGGACTCCCTTTGTTTTTCTTGCTTTAATCGCTTGCATGTTCTATTACCTCAATTATTACAAAGTTTTTGGTTTTGCTTATCGGTTTTGTTTCTATGAGTCTTACCTTGTCTCCCACTTTCGCTTCTATGCAGTCTGGTAAATGTACTTTTATTCTCGTTCTTCTCTTTTCGAATCTCTCGTATTTTGGTAGGAAGAACTGTCTCGGCCATTCTACCGTCGCTGTTCTGTGTGTTGGTATCTTTATGATCGTTCCTGTGAATATTTTTCCTCTCACTTTTACCCTCCCGTGGTATGGGCAGTGTTTGTCTTCGCATTCCTTCTTCGGCATGTTTGTTTGTATTCCTATGTTTTTGGTTTTCATCTTATTTTCCTCGTTTTCTTTATCCTGTCCTCGGGCCTGCCAACGAGTATTCTTCCATCTATCTCATATTCCTTGTTTCCTATTTTCGTTTTCATTATGATTTGTGATTTCATGATTTTCTTTTCCTTGTCGTCTTGTATCGTTATCGTGTTTTTTGTTTCGTCGATTATTTTACCTTTGAGCCCTTTTAGGGCCTTGTTTTTCGACTCTACTATCTCTATTTCGAGCCCGATGAGCTCGTGTTTTGCTATTTCCTTTGGGTTCATATTTTTAATTTGTCTTTATCGCATCTGCTGAAAAGCCCATTCTGATCAGGGCTTGTTTTGCTTTGTTTGCGTGGTCTCCTTGCAGTTCTATCTTCCCTTCTTTGGCTGTGCCTCCGCACGCCAGGGCGTTTTTTAGTTTCTTCGCAAGGTCTTTGATGTCGATGTCCTTTGTGTCGAGTCCTTCTATCGTCGTGACCAGCTTTCCAAATTTGATTTTTCGCACCTTGATTCGTATTTGCTGTTCCCTTTTAGCTATTGTTTCACAGACGCAAAGTTCTTTGTTTAGTCCGCATTTCGGACACACGTCGGTCATATCTTTTTCATTTCCTCCTTGGTTGGTTTTGATTTCTCATTAAGTAACATGATTATTCTTGCGATGGTTTTTTTGATTGCTTTTGGTTTTCCAGGGTTTTCAAGTGCTGCTCCGCTGGATTTTTGTGTGTGTATTTTCATCAGCTCCTTTCTCAGTTCTGTTAACTTGTCCTTCAGCTGAGGTTCTGTCATTTTTGTGAATTCATTCTTCTTTATTATCGACATTTTCCTTTACCTTTTCTGCTTTTTTTCTCGGTTTTCTTTCTTTTTTCTTGGGTTTTTCTTCTTTTACTTCTTCTTTCGCTTCTTCAACTGGTTCTTTTATTTGTTCTATCTGAACTTTTTTGTCTTCTTTGAGTTTGATTCTGTCTGGTAGTGATATGTCTGGGTGCATTATCATTACTTTTACTCCTATTGCCCCTGTTTTCAGCAAAGCTACGACGGATGCTTTGTCCACTTGTTCTTCTGCCACGCTTCCTGATTTTTTCAGGTAGCCTGCTGAGAATCTCCAGCTTTTTGCTCTGCTTCCAGGCACGCCCCTTCCGCCTATTACTATTTCTGCTCCTATCGCGCCGGCACCTATGATTTTTGTTAGCATGTCGTAGCCCATGAATTTGAATCTTTTTGGTCCGAATCTTTCAAAGGTGTAAGCGATTTGGTCTGCTACCGCTCCCGCGTCGAGTAATGGGTTGTCTATTTCTCCGATTTCTATTTGTGGGTTCTCTAAATTGAATCTCTTTTTCAGCGTTTGTGTTAGTCTTTTTATGTTCTCTCCTTTTCTCCCTACTATGAGTCCAGGTCTTGTTGTGTAAACTATTATTTTTTCTCCCATCGGCGTTCTTTTTATTTCAACTTTGCAGTGGCCTGCCTTCATCAGGCTCTGTGCTACGTATTCTTGTACTTGTCTTTCCTTCAGTTTTTGTGCCACGAATTTTCTCTCGATCATTTTTCCTCTTCCTTTTTCTCTTCGGTTTTTGTTTCTTTAGCTTCTTCTTTTGGTTTCTCTTTCTTTTCTGCTCTTCTCTTTTTCTTGTCTTCTTCTTTTTCTTCTGCGATTATTTCAAGGTGGGTTCTCTTTGCTTGTCTTCTTCTGTGTCTTCCGTAGCGCCACGATGTCGGTCCTACGTTTGGTATTATTATTTTTATGTACAAAGAGTCCATGTCTAGTCCCTTGTTCTGTGCGTTTGCCTCTAATGATTCAAGCAGCATCAGTATTTCTTTTGAAGCCTTTATAGGGTATCTTCCGGCTCCGATTTTTCCTTTTCTGTGCCCCGTGTCCATGTTGAATCTTCTGTAGGGTACTGCTTGTTTTTGTGCTATCACTTTTGTCAGTATATCTTTTGCTTTCATCAGGTTCTTTCCTCTTATGTGGTTGGCTATTTCGATGGTCTGCTTTGTTGATATTTGCAGGTTCCTTCCAACTACTTTTGCTTGGTTTTCGTTTGTCATCTTACTTTACGGATATTGCTGCGCTTGATTTTGTTGCGCCTATTCCCGGAGCTGAGTGTGTTACCTTTTGTCTTGTCAGGGTCATCTCGCTCAAATAATGTCCGAGCATTTCTTGTGTGATTGCTACCGGAACATAATCCCTTCCCCTATGTATGTGTATCGTAACTCCTAACATTTCCGGTATTATGATCATGTTTCTGCATTGTGTTTTGATTGGTTTCTTCCATATCCCTTGTTTTGCTTTTCTTATCTTTTCGAGCAGTCTTTTTTGTGCTGTCGTGAATCCTCTTTTGAGGCTTCTTCTTTGTCTCGCAGGAACTAATTTCATGAATTCTTCTGTTGTCATTCTTTCCAATTCCTTGGCTGTTTTTCCCCTATATGTGAGTTCTTTCTGTACCATTTTATCTCTTCCTTCCTGTCCTTCTTGCTCTTATTAGTCCCACATTTCTTCCCGGCGGCGCGTTTCTTGGCGGAGTTTTTGGTTTTCCTACGTGTCTTCCCCTTCCGCTTCCGAATGGGTGGTCTACGGCGTTCATTGCCACCCCTGATGTTCTCGGATACAATTTTCCTCTTGCGTGCATCGCGTGCCATCTCTTTCCTGCTTTTACGAATGGCTTGTCCGTTCTTCCTCCGCCTGCTATTACACCGATTGTTGCTCTGCAGTCCGGCTCGAATAGTCTTTGTTTTTTTGAAGGTAGTCTTAGGAGTATTTTTTCTCCCATCTTTCCCAGTATTTTTGCTGATCCACCGGAAGCTTTAACGAATTTTCCTCCGTCTCCTGGTTGTGATTCTATGTTGTAAACATCAGTTCCTTCTGGTATGTTTTTTAGGGGTAATGTGTTTCCATTTGTTGCGGGGGCTATCGCTCCCGAATACACCTTGTCGGTTACTTTCATTTCGTGTGGTGCGGCAATCATTGTTTCTTCTCCGTTGTTGTATTTTATCACCGCTAGGGGTGCGCTGTGTCCTGGGCTGTGTATCAGGTCTGTCACAGTTCCTTCTACCATGGAGCTTTTTTCCAAGTCGTCGTATTTTCTGTGTTTTATTTCTCCTTTCCACCTGTGGCTGTGTGCCTTGTACGTGAAGGTTCCCCTTCCTCTTCTTTGTGTGATTAGTCTTTTTCCCATCTTACATTATCCCCATCTGTGTTGCTATGTCTATCGCCGGGGTTTCCGGCGATAGTTTTACGTATGCTTTCTTTTTTCCTTCTGATGTTATCATGGTAGTTACTTTGAGTACTTTTGCTTTGAATATTTGTTCTATGGCTTTCTTGATTTCAGTTTTGTTTGTTTTCAGGTCTACCATGAACACGAGCTTGTTTTCTGCTTCCATCAGCCTTACTGCTTTTTCCGTGGCTATCGGGTGTTTTATGATCGTGTACGGGTCTTTCATTTCTTACTCCTCTTTGGAGCTTCTATTTTTACTTCTATCTGCGGTTTTTCAAAAAACAGGTTTTCTTTCTGTAGTTGTTCTATGGCTTTTTCTGTGTAGATTGTCAGTCTTCCAGGTTGTGTGCCGGGTGCTAGTAGTTCTACATTTAGCGATTTCACTTCTGTTATATCCATTCCCTGTATGTTCCTTGCAGCCTTTTCGAGTTCGCATTTTCCCCCTGTTACTATGAGTGGTCCTTTTTTTATTTTGTATTTCCTCCCTCTGTTTTTTCCTTTGCCAGGCCTTATCTTCTTTTGCTCTATCCTTTTGAGTTCTTCTTTCAGCCCTATCTTTTCTAGTATTTTTCTCAGTTCTTTTGTTTTTTTGATTTGTTCTATTTCATTTGTGATTATAATTGGCGCTTCCTTTGTTCTGTGCCCTCTTCTTGTTACTATTTCCTTGTTTGCTGTTGCTGCTATTGCGCTTCTGATTGCTTTTCTTCTTTCCTTGACATTAATCTTCAGTTCCCATTCTTTGGTTGATTTTGGTGGGTGCGCTCTTCTTCCGCCTACTGTTCCAGGCGCGAATGCTCCTACCCAGAAGAGTTGTCTTCCCCGTTTTGTCATTACTTTTCTCGGAACTCTTGATATTCCGTGTCCGTATGATGTTCTGTAGGCCCTTCTTCTTCTTGACACCACGGCTGATGCTCTTTTTCCCGCATCGTATTTACTTCCGTATGGTTGTCTTTTGTGGCTTTGTATTACCTGGACTGCTTTTCTTATCAAGTCTTCTCTGTACTCTTCTTCGAACTGTTTTGGCAGTTCTATGGTTTTTGTTTTTTCTCCTTCCAGGTTTTTTATTTCTGCTTTCATTTGCCTTGTTTGCTTTCCAGGCTTGTGTAGCTTATTTCTAGTTGTTGCGGGCTCAGTTTTGGTCTTGATGGTTCCGTCATTATTACGAGTCTTTTTTGTGGTCCTGCTACTGAGCCTTTTATGAGTATGTAGTCATCTTTTATTATTCCATATTTTTTGAAGCCTCCTTTCGGGTTTATTTCTTTGACTTCTTTCCCTATTTTTAGGAGTAGTTTGTTGTATTCTGTCCTTTGGTTGAATCCCATTTTTCCTGCTTGTGCTACCCTGAAGTCCACCCTTTTTGGTTTCCAGCTTCCCAGGGTTGCTATCCCTCTCTTTGTTTTTTCTGCTTTGTGTTGTCTTATCCTTACCCCGTGTCTTTTTACTGTTCCTTGGAATCCTTTTCCTCTTGTTATTGCGTGTAAGTCCAGGAATTGTCCGGGTTTGAATATGTCGTTTATTCTTATTTCTTTGTCTAAGAGGCTTTTTGAGTAGTCTAACTTTTGTTTTTTGTCTTGTCCGCCTACTATCAGTTCGAAGAGTTCTGGTTTTTTCTTGAGTTTGATGTTTTTTGGCTGTGTGTATACAGCAGCTCTTATTTCATCGAATTCTTCTTCTTTCCCCTCTTTTTTGCTTGGTTTCACTTTTCTTGAGAATTCTTTTGTGTATGTTTTTGAGAATAATTCAGAAGTTAGTTTTAATCCATTTGTTGTGTTTTTGTATAATCTTATTGAGTGTACTTTCATCGGTGGGCATTCTATTACTGTTGCCGGCCATGTTATGGTTTCGTTTTTTGTCATCGACGTTGGTCTTGTGTCTTCTATCATTATGTGTGTCATCCCTGCTTTGTATCCTGCAAATCCGACTAGTTTTACGTCTTTTGTTTTTGGTTTAGATTTTATTCTAGCGTAACCTCGTCTGGCTCTCTTTCTCGGCCAGAACTGCATGCTTCCTTTTCTTGGTGAATGTATGTCTGGCATTTTTCTTGCTTACATGGTTCTTCATGAACCAGCAGATTAAAGACATCAATCTGCACTCGCCTTTTAGAATCAGCGGCTGTATTAAATGAATTTTAGCCAAATTCATTTTGATTTATCAGTAGGGTATTTTTTTAATCGTTTTGGGGGATTTATAAAGTTTGCGGTGTGGGTTAACTTTTGCAGCATGTTTTTTTATAAATTCTCATTTTTAATTGCAAGAAACCCAAATTAGCGCAACATCAATGGGTAAATAGAAACCTTTTTAAATCCCCCCCCATACTTAAAAGCGGTAGGGGTGTTCTTTATGAAAAATTAGGAGTGTTAAAATGATATACACTGATGAACATGCAAAGGCTATTTTTGGTATTACTAAAAAAAAATTTTGGAGTATCTATAAAGCTAAGGATGCTAAGTTCATCCTTCCAAGCTCTCTTTCAAGACTTCTTCTGAAAGAACCGAAGTTTGGGTTCAACACGCCTTACATCTTGCTTCCCCACACCATTCTTTTTTCTAATCAAGAAAAGCTTGAAGAGAAGATAAGGACTAGGGTTGAAAAAGAAAAGCCTACTGTGGAGTTTCTTCCGACTGATAAGGATCGTCATCGTCAGGTCCTGAAAAACTTCATCCTTAATGAAAACACGCTCACTTTAAAGCTCAGCAAGGAAGGTGACCAGGTTGTTTCGTATCGTCATTTCATAGAGTCTATCCTTCCAAGTTTGCCTAGGCTTTATCACGAGGTTGCTTTCACTGCCCCCTAGGTATATCAAGCCTGCTCACAAGGGTTCTTCTGACGAATCTGACGATTCAAAGGATTAATCCTTGAAAATCTCGTTTTTTCTGCCCTCTTTTTTATAATCCTTTATGATTTTCTTTTTTGTTGATAGAAAAATTTATATATTTCCCTTGTTTTTCATTTCTGTTCATTATTTTAAGTTTTAAGGGGGTTTTTGAAAATGACTAAGGCTATTTTGCCTCTGGCGGCTATGGAAAAGCTTCTTAAGAAGGCTGGCGCTCCCAGAGTTTCTGCTGACGCCAAGGAAGCTCTGCGTGAGGTTCTTGAGGAAGAAGCTGAAAAGATTGGTGATAAGGCGGCAAGGCTGGCTAAGCACTCAGGTAGGAAGACTGTTAAGAAGGCTGACGTTAAGGAAGCTGCTCGTGCATAACTCTTTAATTTTTTGTTTGTTTTATAGTTATTTCCCTACATAAAACCTTAAATAAACATAGTGTTATTCAAGCTCCTCATGAAAAGAACATTAGCTGTGGTTTTGCTCACGGCTGCTTTTGGTTATGGTTGCGACGTTAATTCCTTACTTTTCTCTAAGCCTGAACCCAAAAGCATTCTTGAGAATATGGTGGATGTTGACGGCGATCGCAGGCCAGACATAGTTTTTGCTGTGAGCGATGCTAAGAGTATTCCTGTGGAGAAGTCTCAGGTTACGCTGAGGAGGTATTTTGTTTTCTTTAGGAGGAACCTTGGGGAAGGTAAGTATGATGCTCCGAAGTTGTTGTTTGTTACGGATAAAGAAGAGATTATGAAGGGTATTCCCTATGAGGATATAGAGAGGGAAAGTTTTAAGGATCCCAAGAGGGCTGAGTATCTTAGGGGTCTGATTGATAACGCTTCTTACTAAGCTGTAAGTTCTGTCTCTTTCTCTATTATTTTTCCGTCAAGCTCTAGTATTCTTTTTAGAATTCCTTTTCTTTTTGCCATTATTCTTGCTTGTGCATAATCGTTTTCGTATTCTTTTGGCACTATCAGTTCATTTATTATGAATATGTGTCTTATTTTTGCATTTGAGAAGTCTTTTGTCTCCCAAACAAACTCGTTCAGTAGCTCTTTTGGCAGTGTTGCTTTGCAGAAGCCTTCTTTTACCTTCCCCCCTGGTTTTGGCAGTTTCTTCCCCACTTTCAGGGAAAAGCTGCCTGATTCGATATTTAGTAGTATGAAGTTGTCCTTGAATTTCTCGTACATTTCTCTCATCTGTTCAGGTTTTAGTGTTGCTTCTATCTCTCCTGTGTTTGCACCTTTCTTTTTCTTGTAGCTTGTGAACTCGAATTCGTTTTCAAAACCTCTTGCTGCAATCAGGCTTCCCTCCACTTCTGCTTCTTCTTTTATGTTTTCGGCTATGGTTCCAAAGAGGTCGTTGCACCAGTCGAACGTTCCTTTCACCTTTATGCTTTTTCCATTCTTTACTTCCATTATCGCGCGTTCGTATTCCCCTTTACAATACCTGACCAGTCTTTGGTGTACCGCTTCATCTATTTTGTTTTCGAATATTTTTTTGATGTAGTTCATACTTCCAGCCTCTTGAGTTCTATGGATATTGCTTTTTCATTGACTCTTATGTACGTTGGGCATAAGATGTAGGGGTATTTTTTCTCTTCGCAGTATTTCATTATTTCGTTTTTGAACTCTGTTATCACGTTCAGCCCCCTTTTGTCTTTGTGGAATATCTGGTATTTTGATAAATCTTCCTTGACCTGTTCTGCAAGCCTCATCAGCTTGTATAGCCTTCTCGTGTTCAGGTATGGTATTATTTCTTCATAAAACTTGTCATGCACTTTTATCAGCGATAAAGGTTCTTTTGCGTTTTGGAAGTATTCTTTTTTGTTGCACGATATGAAGCCGCCATACCCTAAGTTGATCGGTTTCCATCTTCCGAAGCTGCCTATTATTATGTCGCTTATCTGTCCGTTGCAGAGTTTTTTGTCTCCTATGGAGCCGCAGGCGTCTTCTATCAGCAGGCATTTCTTTTCTTGGCATATCTTTGCTATGTCCTCCATGGGTTGTTCTGCAAAGTAGCCTGCGAATGATGATAGTATGAGTGCCGATCCTTTCTTTGTGTATTTCCTTAGTTTGTCCAGCCTTATTATTCCTCTGTCTGTTGGCACTTCCCTTATCGGGAAGTTCATCATTTTGGGGTATGTTCTGTACGACAGCCAGCCGCCCTGGTCTGGTATGAGTATGTATTTTTTGGGGTTCATTTTTTTGGCTATGTGCATGGCTACGAATATGGCAGAGTTTCCCCTGTCTGTTATTCTTATATGATCGTGTCTGGTGAATTTTTTCAGAATATCAATTACTTTCCCGTCCATATTCTTTTTATTCCCCGTTAGTTTATAAATTTTTACCTAGAGAATTCATTCGCATCTGACTTGTGGGGGATAAGATTCTAGCAGGATGCATTTGCCAGTTGGGCACCAGTTGCAGGGATCTCCCGGGTAGCATATTGGTTTGTCTTGGTCCGGGAAGTCATAGCATTCCATGCCCTCGGAGCATTTTATTGTTGCATCGCAGTATTGCGCTCCGGGTGGTGGTTGGGTTGCTGGCGGTAGTTCCGGGCAGGGGTAGAATTCGCAGTTGTT
>JBDRNX010000021.1:0-23651 GCA_043810595.1 archaeon | reverse complement strand
AATGCAGGTCCAGAAATTGTCATGGACCAAGAAAGCATATACCACTCTAATTGGGGGTTCATTAACAACATGACAATATAAAATATTCCAGCTGAAATAAAAACAACTCCGCCAACGATTTCATATTTCCATGCTATTATGAGAGCAATAATAAGTATGAATGATGGGATGAGGTGCATGAACAGCCCTATTATGATTTGGATTGGGGTGTAATCCTCACTGAATATGTCCAGTGCAAACATGCTGATGAACAGGATGAATATTATTGTTAGAATTCTCGGTGTCCAGTATACCCAGGGATTTATCTTGCCTCTTTTTTTCATGAAAGCAGGTGGCAGGACTCGAACCTGCGATACGAGGGATCCGCATTTCATTGCTTTTTAGCTCATAATCCCTTCCGGGCTTTGCAGCCTCGTGCCTTAGCCGCTTGGCGACACCTGCAATACCTTTTTTTAACCCATCTTATTTTATAAGGTTTTCTCTATACCTGTAGAAAGGTTTATTTATTTGTGCCTAAATATGAGGGGTATGGGTTACAAGCTGGTATGTTTTGATATGGACGGTGTAATCTTTAAAGATACAAATTTCTGGCTAAGGCTTCATGATACATTTGGCACGTTAAAGCGCGGTAAGGAATTAACAAAGAAGTATCTCTATTCAGATTGTCAGAAACTTAATGAAGAAGTGATTGGTGAACTGTGGAAAGGTAAGGACGCCAATCCTTATTACAACCTGGTTGATTCTTTAGAATACCTTCCGGGTGTGAGGGAAACCTTTGAGTACCTAAAGAAAAAAGGATATTTGACTGCAATAGTAAGCGCTTCAAGCATCGATGCTGCCAGGAGGGTGCAAAGGGATTTTGGTGTGGATTTCATTTTTGCTAATGAAATGATTGTAAGGGATGGAAAGATTTCAGGAGAGTTTGTCTGGCCGGTAGGCGGTGGAAAGGATATTAAGAAGGTAAAGATAGTTAGGGATTTATGTTCAGCTCTAGGGATAAATGCTAAGGAGTGCATCTATGTTGGTGATAACTATGAGGATATTGGGGCTTTTAAGGAGGTGGGGATGTCGATTGCTTTCAACTCTTCTTCTGATGAGCTGAAGGAGGTTGCCACTTACGTTGTTGATACCAACAAACTTTCTGATGTGGTTAGGTATTTATAGAACGTCAAAAGATATTTCCAGTTCATTCCTCGTGTTTCTGAATCTCCACTTGCTTATCTTTATAGTTCCTATCTCTCCTGTTGTTTTGTAGTGTTGTCCTATGCAGCAGTTCCAGTTCCAGTCTTCTATCACAACTATTTTTAAATCCTTTATGTGTGCTGGCACTGGAAACTTGTCGTATATCTTGTTTCCAAATTCTTTTTCTGCTTCATCACGGTGCATGTCTAGTATTTTTATCTCCACATTCTCTTTTATCTTGTTGTTTGCCTCTTCCTCAACTTTCTTAATCTCTTCTTCTGTTGGCTCTCTGTCAAACTCTACTGTTAGTCTTCCATGGTCTCCCTCTGTGAATGTTCCCGTGGTTATGCTTGCTCCTAGAACTTTTTGCACAGCACCTTTGAAAACGTGCATTGCTGAGTCTACTTTTATGTTTATCATGGTACGGGCCCGGTGGGATTCGAACCCACGACTTCCAGCTATCTTCCATGGATAGAAGGTTTGCCTAAACTTCTTTTATCTGGCACTCTATCCAAGCTGAGTTACGGGCCCTCATTGAAAAATCACGAATTTTGCTCTTTTTAAATTATTCGCCAAAATTTTTTAGTAAGTTTTTTATACCATCTCACTTTGTATTTGGTTATGAAAAAGTGGTGGTTGTTAGTTTTTATTCTAGTCTTATTTATTTTCGGTTGTAGTAACTCTAATTTTATTACTGGCGGTGCTGTTGTGGAGTTGTCTGATGTTCAGGTTGCTGCTTGTGAGTCAGCTGCTGGTGCTGATAGTTGTGACAAGCTTGTTGGTCTCGGTATTGTGAGCGAGGGTGAGTGCTGTTCTGGGCTTGGTTTGTGTTGTGTCTGGGTTCCTGTTGGGGAGTTTAAGGAGGTTTTGATTCAGGCTATCAAGGATTATTTTTCTGGCACTTCTGTTTTGACTGTTGATGAGTTGAAGGATTTGATTGTTGCTTATTTTACTGCTTCTGACGTGGTTGATTTGTCTGGTACTGGGGAATACTCAGGGAGTAGACTAATGGACATATACAGCAAGGCTAAAACTACCCCCTCATGTACTAATGAGTGCAGTCCCAGCGGAGCAAAACAATGCTATAACACAGCTTCTTACCAGACCTGTGGTAATTATGATGCTGATTCTTGTTTGGACTGGAGTACTGCTACTAATTGCCCTTCTAGTCAAACTTGTTCTAATGGTCAGTGTGTAAGCCCTACGCAGAATTGTAGAGGAACTTGTAAAGAGAGTGCGTGTTCTTCGTATCAGTCATGTTCTTCTGCTTCTGGAAGTTGCACGACAGGCTACTGCTGTTCTGGAAACTGTACTTTTGTGTCCAATGATACTCAGCGCCATATGGGATGCTATAATGGTAATATTTACTGGCTTGGTATAAGTAACAAACCGGTAGAGCTGATACAAGAGTGTAATGTTGACTGTGCTGGTGGCTGGCCTGTGAACAGTTTTTGCTATGAAAGAAGTGACGGTAAGGTTGAAGTGCGGATGTACCCTGAATGTTTTGAAACTTATTGCAAGAAAGATGAAAGTAACGGAGAGTTTTATTGTTATAGCCCAGAAAATGATTTCCCTAAAGGCGTGTACAATGTTGAATACGGGAAAGCTAATTGCTACACATTTACGATAAACCAAGATTATAAGAACAATCCTCGTTATTGGTATATTGGTGAACCGACCTCGCCTATCTTGACTGAAGATATGGTGGATGGTAGGGGCATGCCCAAATACACTTATATAGACCCGGATCATCCTAAGATAGTTAATCGTATCTCTACGTCTGGGGTGTATTGGAATGAAGAAGGTGTTCTTGTAAGATCGTCGAATGCCGGGTTAGCTAAACCTCCATGCAGGATACTAACAGACCTTATACCGTTTTACGAAGAGAACAACATATCCTATTACCCGGGATATGTCTGCACTAACAATACATGCCTATGCAAAGACAAATGCTCCCAAAGCTTCACAGACTCGTTCTACTATACTAATGAGAAGTTTGTTTTTGCTAAATGCAACTAAAACTTATTTTTTCGTAAATTTTTCATTTTTTTCTCAGCAACGCTTATTAAACCCCCATCTTTAACAGATTGAAATTTTTTTGGGGGTGCTGAAAAATGAGGAAATTGATTTTGTTGGTGGTTTGTCTGTTGGCTTTACATGTTGTTTCTGCAAAGCTGATTGTTACAGAGGTTATGTACCATCCGAATCCTGAGCAGGGTGGTAACTACAATGAGTGGGTTGAGCTTTACAACGATGGTCCTGCTTTTGAGTTGGCTGGTTATTTTATTAACGGCAAGTCAATATCATCTGTTAACGTCTCGTCTAAAGCTATTCTTGTTGTTGCTGAGAAGGCTGCTGGTAACGGCAGTCTTGATTCTGTTTACGGTAATGGTGATGGTGTTTGGGATTCTTCCGATCCTTTCCTTGCTGTTGACGCTTCCTCTTTCAGCCTTGATGATTCTTCCGGCTTTGTTAACGTCTCCAACGGAGTTGAGGAAATAGTTATCAATTACATTTCTTCTTGGGGTGCTGATGGGAACGGAAAGACCTTGGAGAGAACTTCTTTGACTTCTGAAGAGTTTGTTGAAAGTGCCCAGGTTGGCGGCTCTCCAGGTTCTTTCTCTGAAAACACTTCGGAATCAGATGGTAATGTAAACCTCGATGCTTCAATCAATAACGTAGGTCCTTCAATAGCTTCCATAATTATAGGGCCCGATGACGGTGCTGAGCCGGGAGTGCAGGTCTATCCTGATTACAATTCTGACAAGGTTGTTAACGTTTCTGTTGAGGTTGTTGATGATAACGGGGTTGATGATTTGTCCAGTGTTGTTCTCGAAGTAAGCGACAAAGAGGCTGAGCTTGTTAGCATTGAGGATTTGAGTGACGTTTCTGTGAGGTACTCTTGGAACATAAGGATGAGTGTTAACGATAGGGAGGGTTTTTATTCTTTGAATGTTACTGCTACGGATTCTCAGGGTTCTTCCTCTTTTAACGCTTCGCAGTTTGAGTATTCCGGGCTTTTGTCGATAAGGGTTAGCAAAAGCAGTCTCACTTTCGGTTCATTGGACCCGGGTTCTTCCTCGGTAAGCAACATTACCATAAGGAATAACGGTAACTCTGCTGTTGACGTTGAGATTTCAGGCACTAACCTTACTAACGGGGACAAGTCCATCCCTATTTCAAGTGTGGAATGTTTGTTTGAAGAAAACTGGTTTGCCCTTGGCTACTCTCCTGAGACTCTTGACATGGACCTTGCTGGCAGTTCTGCTGCTGACCTTAGCTTAAAGTTCAACGCTCCTTTAGGCTTTAAGTCTGACAAGTACTCTGGCACTATCACCATTGCTGCTGTGAGGGGTTAGATGAAACTTTTTTTGTTTTTTATCTTGCTTTCTTCTGAAGTCTTTGCTATTGCAGTCGCTCCTTCTTATTTGGATTTTTCAGATTCTCGCGAGGCCAAGTTGGTTGTTTTCAACACAGAGGATTACGTTAGGGATTTTTACTTGAGTGTCGGTTCTGGTTTTAGGGTTAGTGAAAACAGTTTGAGGATTCCTCCGCGTTCAAGCACTCAAGTTCGAGTTTCTTGTGAGTGTAAGGATTGTGCTTCCTCTCTTTATGTCAGGGAGCTTTCTGACTCTGCCGGCATAAGGATTGAGCCTGCTCTTGTTGTGGGTCTTTCTTCCGGCAGCCCTGAGGAGGTTGAGGAGCCGTTTTTCGATCTCCCTGAATCTGCCTCTCCTTTTGATTTCAGAAAGCCCGAAGTTCTTGCTTTTTTGGTAATTTTTGCTTTGCTTCTTTCTTCATTGTTGTTCTTCTTCGGGCGAAAGTTTTATAAGAAAGTTCTCTATAAGAAGTTTAAATCTAGGAAGAAAAGATGATGCCAAGAATATCTTTGGGTTTGGTAGTTCTTCCTAGTCTGGTTGTTCTTGTGGCTTAAAAAGACCGCATTTCTTCTCATCGTGAAGAAATGTTCCAATGAGAGCTACAAGAGGGAGGAATAAGATGTACAAGGAAGCGAGGAAGATTGTGCCTTTCAACTCTGGCTACATGTCGTTGAAGCCTAACAGTGACGGCAGCTATCATAAGCACGGCAGGCAGTTGAGGGATTTTAGGGCTTTGCTGAATTACGTCCAGAACACGAGGGTGGAGCATAAGTTTGATTTGTCAGGGCTCAAGGGCTCTTTGAGGAAGAAACTTGAGGAGATAACTGCAGGCGTAAAAACAGTTACCGATAAGGATTGGAAAAGTGCAAAGATTTAAATATCTTTTTTCATGAGGTTTTTATCATGTCCGACTTTAAGGGTATAGAAAGAAAGTGGCAGAAGAAGTGGGAAGATTCTAAGATTTTTGAGGCCAATCCTGATAAGCGTAAGAAGTTTTTTGTTAACTTCCCGTATCCCTATATAAATGCCTACCTACATTTAGGCCATGGTTTTTCTGCTACGAGAGTTGATATTCTTGCAAGGTTCAAGAGGATGCAAGGTTTTAATGTACTTGGTCCGCAGGCGTGGCACTGTACAGGTACACCTGTTGCTGCTGCAGCTCAAAGGATTAAGGAAAAAGAGCCTAAGCAGATAAAGATTATGGAAGATATGGGCTTTTCTTCTGATGATATTTCGAAATTTGAGGATTTAAGATATTGGAATGAGATTTTTGTTCCTGCTGCAAAGGAAGATTTCATAAGGCTTGGTGCGAGCGTTGACTGGAGGAGAAGTTTCATCACAACAGAACTTAATCCGCACTATGATAAGTTCATCAGGTGGCAGTTCAGGAAGTTGAAGGAGAAGGGTTTGATTGTTAAGGGTAAGCATCCCGTAGTTTGGTGTCCTAAGGATAACACTCCCGTAGGCGACCATGATCGTGTTGAGGGCGAAGGTGAGACTCCACAGGAGTTTAGTTTGTTGAAGTTCAAGTTTGATGATGGTTTTTTGGTTGCTGCTACTTTGAGGCCTGAGACCGTTTTTGGTGAGACTAATTTCTGGGCCAACCCCCATGTCAAGTATGTTAAAATAGAGACTAATGGTGAGAAATGGATTGTTAGTAGGCCTTGTGCTGAGAAGTTGATGAATCAGGACAGGAATGTTAAGGTTATAGGAGAAGTTAATGGCAAGGATTTGATAGGTAAGTATTGCACAGCTCCATTAATCGATAAGAAAATAATAGTTCTTCCTGCTGACTTTTCAGATCCTAATATCGGAACTGGTTTGGTTACTTCTGTGCCGAGTGATGCTCCTTATGATTATATTGCCCTTAAAGATTTGCAAGAAAATGAGAACGAGATGAAGAAGTATAAGCTTAATCCTGATGAAATTAAAAAAATAAAACCCATTCCGATTATCGAGTCGAAGGAGTGGGGTGACCTTCCTGCTGTTAAGATTGTTGAGAAGATGCAGATTAAGAATCAGAAAGATCCAAGGTTGGAGGAAGCAACTCAAATTATTTACAAAGCCGGATTTTATTCTGGAAGGATGAACAAGAATTGTGACAAGTATGTTGGCATGCCCGTTATCGAAGCTAAAGAGAAGATGAAGCAGGAGATGTCTGAGAAAGGCTTGCTTGAGAACTTCTATGAGCTTACCGGAAAAGTTGTTTGTAGGTGCTTGACCCCAGCTGTTGTTAAGATTGTTTCCGATCAATGGTTCATTAAGTATAGCGATAAGAAGTGGAAGGAAGAAACAACTAAATGTGTAGGGAAAATGAGATTTTACCCAGAACTTGTTAGGCCTCAGTTTAATTACGTTATCGGCTGGCTTAATGATTGGGCATGTACTCATCATTATGGTTTGGGCACAAAACTGCCTTGGGGTGAAAAATGGATTATCGAATCCTTGTCAGACTCAACGATATACATGGCTTATTACACGATAGCTCACTTAATTGAAAAGGTGCCAGAAAATGAAATTAACGACGAGTTTTTTGATTACGTCTTTTTGGGCAAAGGCAAGGGAGAGAAATCTTGGGAGAAACTCAGGAAGGAGTTTGAGTACTGGTACCCGTTTGACTTGAGAAGTTCTGGTAAGGACCTTGTTCAGAACCACTTAACATTTTGCTTGTTCAATCACACAGCAATGTTTCCCGAGAAGTATTGGCCTAAGGCCTTGGGTGTTAACGGTTGGCTTCTTGTTGAGGGGGATAAGATGAGTAAGAGTAGGGGTAACTTCTTTACCATACGCGGCATACTAGATAAGTATCCTGCAGATGTTGTCCGTGCTAGTCTGATGTTAGGTGGCGAGGGTCTTGATGATCCTAACTTCAATTTCAACAACGTTGAGGCTGTTCAGCAAAAGCTTCAGCAGTGGTATGATTTTGCTATCGAGAACTACAAGAAATCAAAAGCACAAAAAGGTAAGCTTAACAGATATGACCGTTTATTCTTGTCATCGATAAACAGGAGTATAAAGGAAGCTACAAACGCGATGGGTAACATGCTTTTTAGGACAGCATTTGATAAGGCTTTCTACCAGATGCAGAAGTCCTTAAAGAAGTATTTGAGGTCTGAAAGGATCAACCAGAAGGTCCTTAATGAGTTTATAGAGGTTCAGACAAAGTTGATGTGTCCCTTCTGTCCTCACGTAACTGAGGAGATATGGGAGAAGCTTGGGGATAAGAGATTCATAAGCGTTGAGAAGTGGCCTGTTCCTAATGAGAAAAAAATTAATGCTGAACTGGAAAAAGAAGAACAGCAAGTTGAACAGACTTTAGATGATATAAGAGTCATATTTAAGATAATTAAGGAGAAACGAGGTAAGGATGCGAATAAAGTTTACCTTTATGTTATCCCAAAAGAGATGGAGTTGTATAAACAATCAAAAGAGGCTGTAGGAAAGAGCTTGAATGTTGAAGTAAATATTTTTGCTGTTAATGATTCTAAAAAGTACGACCCAGAAAATAAGTCTAGTAAAGCTAAACCTGGTAGACCATCTATTTACGTTGAATAAGTGCATATTTTGCTGAGGATCTTTGTTTCCCTCCACCACCATATTCTGATTTTTTGATAACTTTTATCAAACCTTCTTTTTCGAATCTTTTTAACCAAAGACTGGCATTATTAATTTTTTTATAACCCCTAGCTTTTTGTAAGTCATTTGAATTTACTATACCTTTTTCCCTGCAAATATTTATGATTTTTCTTTTAATCTTTAATGGCTCTTTGTATCTAACAAATCCTTTTATAGCTTTTGTAAGTTTGGCGTCTTTTTCTTTTGACGGAATTTTTATCATTCTTCTTAGCCTTATAAGGTTCTTCCTGCCTGCTATGTTTATTTGCCATCTAGTTCTTATTTTGTTAGTTATAGTGGGGTATACACCTAAGTTATATGTTCTATATTTGATACCTAAAACCTCTAAAATCTTTTTTTCTGATTCTATTAGGTTACATTTCTGATTTTGGACTACTGTTTGTAGGTTTGGAGCTAATTTCCTTATTGAAATTTCCTTTTTTATGATTTTTTTAAATACTGGGGTTACATCTAGAGATCTTCTCCATACTACAGCTCTTCTATACTTATCCGGAAAATATTTTATTTCACCTTCATCAGCTATAGTTTGTTCAATCCATCCAATCATATTCTCTTTATTTTCAAAAATAAAATCTGGAATTTTTATGTTATTTTCTGATTTAGGTCCTTTCTTCGTAAGTATTAATTCCATTACATCTCTTATAATAGAAGTAAATTCCAAATATTTTTTCTTTTCAGATTCACGGAAAGCTATCTCATTCCTATTACCGCCAAAAATAGCTAAATAATCCTTAATCACAGAATCTCTCAATGACTTATCAAAATTATCATACATAAGTCTACCATAACTGTTAGAATTGTTTTTTGTTAGAGTCCCGTCATTAAAGATTGCTGCAATAAATCTTGACCCACTTCTATTGGATAGGTTAAATGGAAATTTAGGATTAAACAACCCCTTACTATTATTGCCTCCAATCCAGCAAATATTTTTCTCAAGAGTTTCTAGAGGTATACCTTCTTTTTTTGATAGCTCCATCAGTTTATCAATGCGTATTTTTCTGTTTCTAATCTTCTTTGCACCCTTTGGGCAGTTCTTATTTTCTAAAAATTTAAGTAAACTATCTTTAAATTCTTTATTAAACAAAACATAATTCCTCTTCTTTGGCAAATCCCAAAAATGAATAATCACACAAGCTCTGTATTTCTATTATTTATAAATGCTTCTGCTGCGTTACCGTAAATTTTACACTTAGTGACAGGTCTAAGGAACAAAAAGCAAAACAGGCCCTGCCTGGCAAGCCCGCCATCCTTGTTGAGTAGTAAGTTTAGCACTTTGGTTTTTAGAAACATATTTAAATTCAAAGTTGTTTTTAAATAAAATTTTAATTGTTCCATCAAAAATGAGGTTGAAAAAAAGTAAAGGGGTGGTTAAAAATTATCCTCCTCAAGCTTATATTTTAGTTAGTATAATCCTTCTAGTCTGTTTGGGTGCACTATACGTAAGCATCAATCAGTTCTCCACTACAGGTAATTTTTTTTCAAAATCATCAGATTACGCTAACTCTGGATATGGTAGGTTAATAGAATACATAACATCCCGAGCAAGCCTGGGTGGTAATGTTTATTATGTTTCAACTAGCGGTAGTGACTCTAATAACGGACTTTCCCAATCCACTTCGTGGAAAACCATTGCTAAAGTCAACTCCAGAACATTCTCGCCAGGAGACTCTATACTTTTTAAACGAGGTGATACTTGGATTAATGAACCATTGATTGTTCCCTCTAGCGGCACGCAAGGAAATCCTATAACTTTCGGCGCTTATGGCAGCGGGAATCTCCCGAAACTTGACGGGAATAACCAAGAACATTGGGCTGGTTTGGTGAGGGTTGATGGTAAAAGCTGGGTGACGATTGAAAATCTGGAGATAACTAACGTTGGAAAAGAATGTTTAAGTATAAATTCAAGATCTGGACCCTCAACTGGCGTTACGGTTCGCAACTGTATAATCCATAAAAACAGTTACGCTGGTTTTATGCTTGTCACCGTTCTTGCCATGAACGTGCAGGGCAGCGTGTCAAACGTTTTATTTACAGGTAATACACTCTATGATACGCAATGGAACACCATAAGAGTTACAGGCGGAGTTACCGACTCAACATTCAGTAATAACGAATTTTACGGGTGTCCGAATCATGGCGCATTCGATACTTATAATCGAGAGGCGAGAAATAAAAATTTAACCATTATCAGCAACAAAATGCATGACTGCAACTCCGGGATATACATCACAGGGGTGGAGGACAGTATTATTTCAGATAATGATATCTACGATATGTATGAGTTCGGAATAAAGGTTGAGCCTTGTGTAGACTTTACGCCTTGGGGCCCGGCGCCACGAAATAATATAGTAATGAGAAACAAAATGTGGGATATCGGCGGCTACGGTCTTTGGGTAACCAATACGGAAGGAACCATAAACTTTTGGCACAACACACTTTACAATTGCGATAACACTCTTTTATCCATGAATAACCCTGATTTAAATAATAATAATAATTTGGCCTATGCATGCACAAGTGACGTGCCTGCATTGAGAAATTACTTTTCTAATCCGTCATTTGTCAATCCAACGGCTACGCCGCCTGATTTCCATTTGCAGTCAACTTCGCCAGCTATTGACAAGGGAGTAAACGTTGGCCTGCCGTATTCTGGCGCAGCGCCTGACCTTGGGGCGTATGAATACTTTTCAACCTGCACAGATGAGTGTACTTCCAGCGGCCTAAGTGAATGCACTTCCTCTACTTCCTACAGGACATGCGGGAATTACGATGTGGACTCTTGCCTGGAGTGGAGCAGTGCTATTTCTTGTTCTTCTGGGCAGACGTGCTCAAGTGGGCAATGTGTGTCTTCCGGTCCTAAGACTTACTATGTTTCAAGCAGCGATGGGAAGGATTCTGATAGTGGCCTAACTGAAGAATTGGCTTGGCAAACGCTAGGCAAAGTCAATACTGAAGTGGATGCCGGAACATTCTCTGCTGGAGATTTCATTAAATTCAAGCGTGGAGATACTTGGACGGGAGTTCTAAACCTTGATAAGAGTGGTGGATTTGGTGGAAGCGAAGGCTCTCCAATTACGTTTGAAGATTACGGTTCGGGAAATTTACCCCAGATCACGATGAATGGCTGGGTAGGAATCGACATTACCAATGACGCAACTTACCTTACCATTAAAAACATAAAAGTTGTGGGGCCAGGAAGTGGTGAAAATTATGGTTTTGATATATCAGATGCCAGTTACATCACCGTGGATGGATGTGATGTAAGTGGAACTTTGGTAGCAATTCATGTACACAACAAAATGTCTTTGGGGAATTATGCAACACATCATATCACGATTCAAAATTGTGCCATTACTGGAAGAAGGGAAGGATTGTATGTCAAACACTTCCTTGGGCCTACGGCGTCACAATATACAAGTGATGTGAGCCTTTTGAATAACACGATTACAGGAGTGCCGGAGGCAATTCAGGTAAGTCATGAAACGGCTGGGCCGGCTCCCGCCAATATGATAGTCCGAGGAAATCTTATTTACGATTGCAATTACGCTACTGGAGTAGATTGGTCAACTGTAGTTATCGACTTTGGAGGAGACAATTATATCTTTGAAGACAATATTATTCACGATTGTAGCCCGAATCCGGGAGCTGGAGTCCTGCAAATATGCAGTATAGGCGCCACCGGAAAAACCGCCCATATTCGGAACAATGTGGTTTATGATATTACGGGAGCAATGGCTTGGATATCAACTGCCCAGGGAACAATTAATGTCTATCATAATACTTTTTATAATGGAAATGAAAAGGGATTTGAATTTCTTGGAGGTTATCCCCGATCTGGATTTGTAATGAGGAATAACATCTTCAGCAATATTGCTGGAAATCCCATAGATTCAACAAGTGGAATCACTTGTGATTATAATGTCAAATACGGTAGTGGTTCATCTACCTGCACAGGAGCAAATGACCAGACAGGAGATCCCAATTTTGTGAACACAGGTGAGGGAATCGAAGATTTTCATTTACAGAGTGGCAGTTCTGCAATTGATAATGGAATAAACGTGGGGATTTCTGATGACATTGAAGGAATTTTAAGGCCACAAGGATCAGCTTATGATATGGGGGCTTATGAATATACTGGTACTACTTTCGGTCCCAAGACTTACTATGTTTCCACTAGCGGAAGTGATAGTAATCCTGGTACTCAGGCTCAGCCTTGGCGTACTATTCAGAAGGCTGCCAACACTATGATAGCTGGGGATACTGTAATAGTCAATGCTGGAACCTATAATGAAAGGGTGACTGTTACTATGTCCGGAGATTCTGGAGATATGGTAAGCTTCACAGCAAATGGTAATGTGCAAACCCAGGGATTCGAGGTAAGCGGAAATTATATAAAAATAAAAGGGTTTACAGTCACAGCCACGGCATGTACCTGGAGTTCTAACAACGTGGGAATCTTTGTTTCAGGAGACAATTGTATAATTGAGGATAACTATGCTTATTACAGCCCTAGAGGGGGGATAAAACTTGATTCAGCAACCAGCGAGTGTATAGTAAGGAATAACCGTGCTTATAAAAACGGTATGGTTGGGATTGAGGTACATGGAACAAACAACATTGTTGAGAATAATGAAGTTTGGGGTTCTGTCGCTTATCATACTCCCACTAACTGTGAGGGGGATGCTGATGGGATAAGATTTTTCGGAACGGGCCACATAATAAGGGGCAATTACATCCATGATATAGATATAAATGACCCTGAAAACAAGGGTTATGGCCCCCACATAGATTGCTTCCAGACCTGGAAGGGTTCGGGCTATGAAGAAGCAAAAAACATCCTTTTTGAGAGAAACAGGTGTGAGAATCTCAACTTGATGATGTATGCAGTGATGCTAGAATATGCAAGCTATCTGACATTTAAGAATAATATCTTTGTAGGTTACGGCGGCATAAACACTGGAGGGGGTGGTAACCATCATTTAACTTTTGTCAATAACGATTTTGTAGGGTACCCTGACCTTTGGTTAGGTAAATGCAGTGTTGGTAGCACTTGCTGGCCGACTGGAATCTCCCTGGAAAGTGCTTCCTATTGCACCGTCAAGAATAATATCTTTTACAATTACCATTTCTATCCGGTATATGTTTATTCTTCTAGCGGTCTCGATAAAGATTACAACTTAGCTTATAGAAGTGATGGTGTAACTCCCTTAGGTACTGCTGCTGCCCATGATAAATGGGGGGTAGATCCTCAATTCGTAAATCCTTCCCAAGGTGATTACAGTCTTTTGTCTACTAGTCCAACTATAGATGCGGGTGTTACTGTTTCTTCTGTTACTGATGATTATGATGGGGTTTCTCGTCCTCAGGGTTCTGCTTACGATATCGGAGCTTACGAATATACTAGTACTATTTCTGGTGCTAAGACTTATTATGTTTCCACTAGCGGCAGCGACTCTAATAACGGACTTTCCCAATCCACTCCGTGGAAAACCATTGCTAAGGTTAATTCTATATCTTTTCAGCCTGGGGACAAGATTCTTTTTAAGAGCGGGGATACTTGGGTCAATGAGCCATTGTATGTCCCTTCTAGCGGTACGCAGGGAAATGTTATTACCTTTGGCGCCTACGGGACAGGCAACCTTCCTAAATTTGACGGAGGTAATCGGGAACACTGGTCTGGCTTAGTGGAAGTTGATGGCAAGAGGTGGATCACGATTGAAAACCTGGAAATAACCAACGTAGGAAAGGTGTGCCTGAACATCGACAGCGAGACTGGCACTTCCATAGGGGTGACTATCCAGAATAATGTGATTCATAAAAACAGCTATGTAGGTTATATGCTTATCGAAGTTAACAGTCGAAATGTACTGGGGAAAGTTAGCCAAGTCACAATTAAGAACAACCATATCTATGATGGTTTGCACAACAGCATGAGATTAACTGGCGGTGTTAAAAATGTGGTAATAAGCAATAATACGATTCATGGTTTTTATCATAATGGAATCGACACGTACCCTGGTTCTGTGAACAATCAGAACCTTACGATTTTTGGCAACGATATTTATGATTGCAAATGCGGGATTTATCTTCCTGGAGTGAGTTATGCAACTGTCTATGACAACCGGATTCATGATGACTGGAAGGGTTCTCCGGCTTCAGGTTATCCCCCTATATCTTACGGCATAAAGGTTGACAGTACGGTAAGGGCATCAGATTATATTACCATAAGGAATAATGTTATATGGGATGTTACTACGGCTGACAGCAATACTTACGCGTTGTGGGTTAGCCAATGTACATCTTGCAACGTATTGCATAACACTGTGTATGCAAACTACGACACGATACTTAATGAGCAAAACACTGGTCTCGTAATTCAAAATAATCTCGCCTATACCAACACTAATGACCAGCCTACCATGCGCAACTACGGCCAGGATCCAAAGTTTGTGAGTGCGGCAAACCATGATTTTCATTTGCAGTCAACTTCGCCAGCTATTGACAAGGGAGTAAACGTTGGCCTGCCGTATTCTGGCGCAGCGCCTGACCTTGGGGCTTACGAATATCAAGGAGCTCCTGCGGACACCACTCCTCCAACCATCTCGTCAGTCTCAGCTTCTTCTATCACGTCGAGCAGTGCCACAATCACCTGGATAACTAACGAAGCTTCGGACACGCAGGTGGAGTATGGTACGACAACGAGCTATGGCAGCCAAACGGCTCTTAACACGGCGAAGGTAACTTCTCATTCCCAATCCTTGTCAGGCCTTTCCGTTGGCACGAATTATCATTACAGGATCAAGTCACGAGACGTTGCTGGCAACCTAGCAACATCAGCAGACTACACTTTTGCTACTACATCATCTGGACTGAAGACTTACTATGCCTCTACAACAGGCAGCGACACCAACCCCGGAACTCAGTCTCAGCCTTGGAGAACAATACAAAAAGCCGCCAACACTATGGTGGCAGGTGACACAACGATTGTTGATGCCGGGTTGTATAATGAACGGGTTCAAGTGACAAAATCAGGCAGTTCAAGCGCTCCAATTATTTATCAAGCCCAAGGAACCGTGGTAATGAAAGGATTTAAAATTATTGCAAATTATATTACTGTCAAGAGCTTTGAAATCGCCAATACGGACTATGTGAGATGGCATGCTGATGTTAGCTCAGGTGTATATGTTTTGGGGAACAATGTTGTGGTTGAGGATAACTATATCCATGACTGTGCTTTGAATGGAATAACGTTAGCAGGGTCACCTTCTGACAATACCCAAACAGTAACTCGCGACTGTATTATTAGAAATAATCGGTTGTACCGAAATGAAATGGTGGGGATTGATGTTGCTGGCAGAAATAATTTAATTGAGAACAATGAAGTATGGAATACGGTCCAGTGTCATCCTAATGTGATGGCAGCTGAAGGACCCGGCTGCCCGAATTATCCGGCTGTTGGCGGTTTGGATGCGGATGGCATGAGGTTTTTTGGTTCAGGCCATATATTCAGAAAAAACTACATTCATGATATTAAGTTCGGACCCGCAGGTATCAATCCTGAAATTGGTGACTATAATGACAACCCGCATATAGATTGTTTCCAAACTTGGGCAGGCACCTACAATGAAGCAGCGCAAAATATCACTTTTGAACAAAACCTTTGCGATATTCTCCAAAGTCAGGCCGCCAATGAAAATGGCCATGGTTTTATGCTAGACGGCATGGCTAATAATCTGATAATCCGAAACAACATATTTAAGACTTATTGCGGAATTAATACCGGAGGACAGGCAGGGGCCAATCATTTGTATATCTATAACAACATCTGGGTCAACAGTCTTTCTTTTAATCAATTTTGGCCTTGTGCCATAGGATTGGCTAACGCGCCCTATTCAATTGTTAAAAACAATATATTTTATGATCAGCCATACCATACAATTGTTTCTACGGGTGATATGACCGGCCAAGATATTGATTATAATCTGGCCTTTAATTCCGATGGATCAACCCCAGACTGTTTTAGGATAGGAGATTACATATGTAAAAATCCTCCGCCAGTTCATGATCTTTGGAAGGTTGACCCGAAATTCGTCAATCCAGGCAGCGGAGATTATCGCTTGCAATTAATTTCTCCCGCCATTAACACTGGATATAATCTAGGATTCCTAGTTACAAACGATTACGATGGCGTTTCAAGACCCCAAGGCTCGGCCTATGATATTGGTGCGTATGAATACTTTTCAACCTGCACAGACGAGTGCACTTCCAGCGGCCTAAGTGAATGCACTTCCTCTACTTCCTACAGGACATGCGGGAATTATGATTCGGATTCTTGTTTGGAGTGGGGTAGCTCCGCAAACTGCAACAGCGGGGAAACGTGCTCGGCTGGGTTGTGTCAGCTTCCGCCACAGACATGCTCTTCTATAGGAGGCTCCTGTTGCTCATCCTGTCAGTCCGGTTCCCACCCAGAATATGATTCGGATTGTGGAGTACAGGTATGTTGTGATACTTGTGCAGCTCAGCAGTATTTCTTGTCTGAGGAGTATGTAGAGGCTGAAGATGGTACCTTAGTTTCTCCCCTGGGTGTAGGCTTTGATAGTCTCGCTTCTGAGGGGGTGTATGTGAGTACTTCGGTGGAAGAGCAGGGTTCGGTGAGTTTTACGTTTGATATTCAAGAGGGTGGGGGTTATAGGATGGATGTTAGGGTTCTTGCTCAGAATGATGGTCAAAATTCATTTTATATTGGTTTAGGTGGTGAACTTGCACAGGGTAATGATGCTTATGTTTTTGACACCGTTGAAACTAATGTTTTTACTTGGGATAGTGTAAGTCTTAGGGGTCCTAATGGAAATTACACTTGGTCCGAGTTTGATCCTATGGTGTGGGATCTTTCGCCTGGTTTGCATACTTTTACTTTTTATGGTAGGGAAGTTGCTACATTGCTTGATCAAGTGGTAATTAAACCCGAGACTAATGTGCCCCCTACTTGTTCTCAGCAGGGTGGTGATATATGTTCAGGTGGTGAGTATTGTCCTGGTGTGGGTTTGGTTGCTTCTGATAGTTCTAGTTGTTGTTCTGAGCAGTGTTCGCTTTCGTTGTGGGGTTTGTGTTCTGATTGTGGTGAGGGGTTGTTTAATGTTTGTGATGATGTGGAGTGTTATTCTATTACAGAGGGTTGTTATTTTGTAGATGGTTTACTGGCTAATAGTTGTTTGAGCTGTTCTGGTGTTAGTTGTGAGGATTATAGTGATGAGACAAGTTGTGTTAGGAATAATTGTAAATTTGTTGGTTGTGCTTGGGATGGTGGTAAATGTGTGAGTTGTGTTGATAATGATAATGATGGGTATAATCAGACTAAGGTTGGTTGTGGTTTACCTGACTGTAATGATGCTGATCCAAATATAAGGCCTGGTGTGGTTGAAATTTGTAATGGTGTGGATGATAATTGTAACGGTATGGGTGATGAGCTTTATACGACTTATTATCAAGAGTTGGATGGGGATGGTTATGGTAGTTTGTTGGTAACAAAGAGGGCATGTGGTTTGCCAGGTGGTTACGTGACTAAGAGTGGAGATTGTAATGATAATAACAAGGATATTCATCCCGGGGTAACAGAGACGTGTGGTGATAATATTGATTATGATTGTGACGGTTTTGATTCGAATGGTTATGATGTTGGTGCTGATTGTGGGGTTGGTGATTGTTTGGGTGAGTTAGTGTGTTCTGGTTTGTATTCTACTGCTTGTTCTTCTCAGGGCAAGGATTGTGGTGTTTGTTGTAGTTGTAATTCTGCGGGTTCAGAAACTTATGGTAATACACAAAATGCGGATTGTGCTGCTACGGTTTGTCCAACTTCAAGTTGTGGTTTGAGTTGTGGTGCTAATATATTTACATTTTATCCGTTAAATGTAGCAAATACTTGTTCAGCATTAAAAACATGTACAAATAACTCTTGTATAACAACATGTGAAATAGACAAAGATAATGATAAGTATTCACCAACTTGTGGAGATTGTAATGATAATAATCCAAAAGTTCATCCACCAGATATAAATGAAAAGTCAAGTGGTTTATGCAATGGAATTGATGATGATTGTGATAATAAGACTGATGAGGGTTGTGCTTGTCTCTATGGTCAGACTCAGAGTTGTGGAACTGGTAGTTGTGTAGGTACTCAAACTTGTAATGCTAATGGTAATTGGGGTGCTTGTTCTTCTCAGGGCAAGGATTGTGGTGTTTGTTGTAGTTGTAATTCTGCGGGTTCAGAAACTTATGGTAATACACAAAATGCGGATTGTGCTGCTACGGTTTGTCCAACTTCAAGTTGTGGTTTGAGTTGTGGTGTTAATGTGTTTACGTTGTATCCTGTTAGTGTGCCTAATGTTTGTTCGGCTTTAAAGATGTGTACGAGTAATGTTTGTGGTCCTACTTGTGAGGTGGATGGTGATGGTGATGGTTATTCAGTAAGTTGTGGTGATTGTAATGATAAGGATTCAAATATAAATCCAGGTGCTACAGAGCTCTGTAATAATGTAGATGATAATTGTAATGATCAGATTGATGAGGATTTGGTCAGGTCTTGTAGCATATCGCATTACGGCATTTGTGCGGATGGAAATGAAGTGTGTGTGGATGGTAAGTGGTCGGATTGTCCTTTGCCTAAGCAAGAAATTTATTGTAATGGTGTTGATGAGGATTGTGATAACGTTGCTGATTGTTTGAGTTGTTCTCAGCAGGGTGGGTTTGTGTGTTCCGAAGGGGAGTTATGTCCTGGTGTGGGTTTGGTTGCTTCTGATAGTTCTAGTTGTTGTTCTGAGCAGTGTTCGCTTTCGTTGTGGGGTTTGTGTTCTGATTGTGGTGGGGGGTTGTTTAATGTTTGTGATGATGTGGAGTGTTATTCTATTACAGAGGGTTGTTATTTTGTAGATGGTTTACTGGCTAATAGTTGTTTAAGCTGTTCTGGTATCACTTGTCAGGATTATACTGACAGAACAGTTTGTGAAATTGATAATTGTGGTTTAGGCTGTTTTTGGAAGGGTAATTCATGTTTGGCTTTAGACAAAACTCCACCTATAATAGCTTCTGTACAGTCATCCGACATAACGTATGATTCCGCAGAGATTACATGGGTTACTGATGAGCCCTCTACTTCTCAAGTAGAGTATGGTTTAACCACTTCTTACACTTCAAAAACAAAGGAAGAAAATAAACTTGATACTTCGCATTCTATTAAACTTACGAATCTCGAAACTTCAACAGCTTATCATTTTAGAGTGAGATCTGTTGATGGGTCGGGAAATGAGGGCTTGTCGGGCGACTATACGTTTGTTACAGCTTGCATAGACAAGGATAAAGATGGTTACGATGATATGTTGTGTGGGGGAACAGACTGTGACGATAAAAACCGTAAGATAAAGCCAAGCGCAACCGAGTCTTGTAACGATATAGATGATGATTGTGACGGTTACATAGATGAGGATGTTGCTGGATGTTATGGTAATATTGTTATAAAAACAAAGTATTATGATGGTTCAACAACTAATTTCTCCAAAGAGAATCTGTCTGAAGGCATAAAAGATATGTTGCTGGAGAGAAAAGAATACGGTAAGATAGTCTTTAACAAATTTGTGAAGTTCACTAAGAGTTTAGATTTGGATTATTACACCATGATTTATTTCAATAAGGTATTTATAAATTCTACAGTTCTGCCTGAGCTAAATGAGTCTGCTACACTGCACCTTTACAACCTTTCTTTTGTTAACCCTGTTGTCTATAAAGATGGCTCTCCGTGTCCTCCCAACCTATGCAGGGTGATTAATTATTCTGAAGGAACCCTCACATTTGAGGTTGATCATTTTACTGAGTATTATGTGGAAGAGGGTCCTTACTGTGGTGACGGTACTTGTAAGAATGATGAGAATTGTAATACCTGTCCTCAGGATTGTGGCCAGTGTCAGCAGCAACCTTCAGGTGGAGGGGGAGGAGGGGGTAGCAGTATGGGCGTTTCAACGACTGGTTTGAAAGAGACATTGACAATAGTGGGATCTAAGGCTGGAGCTTCTTATAGTTTTGACTTTACAAAACCTGGTGAGGTTAAGAGCGTAATTCTCTCTTTCAGAAATAACGCTGGCAGTTCTTCTGTTACTGTTGAAAAATTTGAGGTTAAACCTAGTTTGTTACCGCTGCCGAAGGGGGGGGTTTATTCTTATCTTGAGATAACTACAAACGTGAACAAGGAGGATATAAGTAAGGTTTTGATAGTTTTCAGAGTATCAAGATTATGGCTTATTGAAAACGGAGTTCTTTTTAATGAGGTTAGTCTTTTGAGGTTTGAGGAAGGGTGGACTGCCTTGCCCACGAGGGTAACTACGTACGATAAAGATTATTACTACTATGAGGCCGAATCCGAGGGCCTTTCTTATTTCTCTATCGGTGTTAAGGTGAAAGAAGAATCATTAACTGTGCCTTCAGTTGGGAATGAGGAAGAAACTCCCGCTCAAGAGGAGGGTTCAGAAGCCCCTCAAGTGAAGGAAATTGATGAAGGGGGTGGGCATTTAATAACCAAAACCACGGTTGTTGCACTTGCTATTTTTGTATTAATTGCATTGGTGGTTTTCTTCTTACTGAAGAGTAAGCCTCCTAAGCAAAAACTTGTTTTAAAAGGAGATGCTCACAAAAGTGCTTTTATCAATGATTTAATAAGAAGAAAGCTAAAGGAAGGTTACACTGAAAAAGCTATACTAGACGCTGCATCGAAGCAAGGGTGGCCGAAAGAGTTAATAAAAAAGACGATTGATAAGGTTAAAAAGGATAAGAAATGATTCTATGTTGAATAGCTTCAATCCTGTTTGAAGCTAAAAAAACCTTTAAATACACCCCCCGCCCCTTATTTTTCATGCCTTCGGAAAAGTTTATCATAGTTTCTTTGGAGGATGAGAAGTCCAAGGATTTGGCTAACGTTATAAGTAACGATACCTCCCGCAGGATCCTCTCTTTCCTTTCAGAAAAAGAAGCTTCTGAATCTGACATATCTAAGGCCCTTGGTCTTCCTCCTTCCACGGTTCATTACAACGTTCAGCATCTTTTGAAGAATAATCTTATTGAGGTTAAGGATTTTTATTGGAGCGATAAGGGCAACAAGGTGAACATTTACACGATAGCGAAGAAGCTGATTGTTATCGCCCCCAAAGGCGCTAAGGTTACCTCTGCTATTAAGTCCCTCATCCCAGTTGCCCTTATTTCTCTCGCTGCAGCTGCTGTGATACATTTTGTTTCGAACAGGGTTAATGCCCCTCTTGCCATTAGTCAGGGTGCTGGAGATTTGATGAGGACTGGTGTCCCTGAAGCTGCTGAAGCTCCTGCGAAAGAAGCTGCCATTGAGCAGACTGTTGTTACTTTGGCTCAGCCAACTTTTTGGTCTACTATTTTTTCCAACTACTCTGTTTGGTTTTTGCTCGGTGCTGTTTTCGCAATAATTATATACTTGATAATATATTTTGTTAGGAGAAAAAAATGAGGAAAGAACTAATTTTGATTTTAGTATTATTTTCAGCGTTTCTTTTATTTGGGTGTGAGCAGGGTGTCAAGAGCAGGGCTTGTGCTGATTTGGCTCCTGAACAGAGGAATACCTGCTGTGCTGAAAAAAACGTTGATACCCCTCACGATGCTTGTGAGGGTGAGTGGTTGTGGAACACAGAGAGTAAAGAATGTTATTTTTCCTGTTCAGGGGGTGAGCTTGCTAATCCCGCTTCTGAGTACTGTAATAATCAAGGTCACAAGTTGGAAATAATCAGCGCTCCTGACGGTCAGTATGGCATTTGTAAATTTGTAGACGGAACAGAATGTGAGGAGTGGGATTACTATAGGGGTAAGTGCAAGCCGGGTGACAAAAAAATTGCTGTTCCAGTTAACGAGGAGCAGTGCACAAGTTTAGGCGGTGAGTGGGGTCTGTTCGGTTTGGCTGATGTTGAGAGGTGTAACCTTCCTACGAAGGACGGCGGTAAGCTTTGTACTGATGGTTCTAATTGTGAGGCAGGTATTTGCATTGCAGAGTCCATAGGCGCAATCAGCGGTAATTGCCCTGAGTGGAAGATGAACTTTGGCTGTTTCAACATCGTTGAGAACGGTAAGGGTATCGGTTTGTGTATAGATTGAAAGTATGGAGGTAAAATGAAAAAGTTAATCTCAATTTTTTTGCTTTGTTTGTTTCTGCTGCCTTTGGTTTTGGCAGACGGTATGATTATCAGGCCTAACGATTACGTCATGGAGAGGGGTCAGCTTGCTTACATCAACTACAAGGAAGATAGCAAGCTGCAGACGATGGTTCTTGGTATACAGCTAGATAGCATTCACGATCAGGATGCTGCTTGGATTTTTCCCGTGCCTTCTTCTGCCAGTAACGTAGCTATTGATGTTCTTCCCAACACTCCCCATTATTATGGTAGGGAGGTTAAGTCTTATGCCAGTTCTGTTATCGACAACTTGCTTGAGTCGGTTGTTGCTTTCCAGGTGTGGCCGATGTTTTTCCTTTTCAGGTTCGTTGCTGTTGGCGCTCCTATGTATGGGCTTGCAGAAAAGGCTGCTGCAGGGATGGACATCGAGACCGGTCAGTCTGTTGTTGTTTATGAGCACATAGAGAAGTATGGCATTACAACAGAGTTGTTGGGTGCAGAAGATCCCCGGTACATTAAGACTTATCTCACAAATAAGGGTTTGGATGTTCCTTTCGAGGCTTACAGGGTTTTGGAAAGTTACAAGGATAAGGATTACACTTTTGTTGTCAGTTGGTTGAACGAGCCTCAGAATATTTACTACGGTATCGAAGAAGAAGCTAGTATCGAGCGTTCCCCTCCTTACTATCCCCAATACAGGAATGTTGGTGTTCAGGTTATGTTTAAGACCGACAAGCCTTACTATCCATTGCTGCCGACTAGCGTTTACGGTAGTGAGAAGGTTCCTGCTACGATCTATATCGACGGCTATGTCACCCCTGTGGTGCCTGAAGGTGTTAAGCCATTTACAAAAACAACCTACATGAAGACCTCAGCGGTGCGTTACCCTGAACCTATGTACGATAAGATGATGTATCCGGCAACTCAGACTCCTAACGAGTACACGGTCGTTTCCATTATCGACGCTCCTTCGAAGTTTTTCACGGATGACATGTGGTTTGAGGACAGTGCTCCTTCGGATGTTTACTACGCTTCCTCTTTGGTTAACAACTTCGACCTTAATAGGGGAGTGAAGGCTTTGGTGGTTGTTGCTCTTCTTTCAATATTGTTGGGTGCTTTGCTCGGCTTCATAATATTTAGAGAGCAGTGGTGGAAAATTACTCTTATCAGCTTGGCTAACTGTTTGAGCATAATCGGCTTGATCGTTGCTCTGTTCTTTGTCAGGACGAGGAAGGTTGATTCTTCTCTGAAGAAGCAGATGAAGCAGGCGGGCTTAGTTACG